>JBCCFC010001037.1:0-5052 GCA_039029935.1 Chloroflexota bacterium | reverse complement strand
TGTAATGTATAATGTCGCCAGCCCAACAAAGTGAAGCAGCAAAAAGAGTGCGCTGTGAATCGGTTGGCGGCTGGTGATAACACCGACCGCTGAGGCCAGGCTGACCGCACCGACAATAATGAAAAATAACATTGCCATGGTAATGTTCTCCTCTAGCCTACTCTGGGCGGATAATGACGTTTGGTTCGCCTGGATTGAGCAACTCTTGCTTTGTCAAGATAAAGTCTCGGCGTTCATAGTTTGCCATCGCAAAGTCATGTCCGAGAACAATTGCCTCTGTTGGACAGGCTTCTTCACAATCGCCGCAGAAGACGCAGCGCAATAGGTTGACCTCATAGACTTTGGCATAGCGTTCGCCAGGAGAGGTGGGATTGTCTTTATCGTTTTCAGCCGCATCGACATAGATGGCTGATGTCGGACAGGCCGCTTCACAGAGCATACAGCCGATACAACGCTCCATGCCATTTTCATAGCGACGCAACTCATGCTTGCCACGAAAACGCGGATAGACAGGAACTGCATCGGTTGGGTATTCAACCGTAACAGGTTTTTCACCGAGGTGCTTTAGTGTTACACCCAGCGCACGGCCAATCTCCGTTGCGCCTTTGATAAAATCATTAAAATTCATAATCCCATCTCATCCTTATTTCAACAAGACCGTCAAAACGGCTGTGATCATCATATATACAAGAGACAACGGAAGCAGGAACTTCCATGTAAAGTTCATCAATTGATCATACCGTGGGCGACCAATACTGGCGCGAATCCAGATAAAGAGGAACAAAATGACCGCCATCTTGGCAGCGAGGACAAATGGTCCAAGAATGACAACATCTTGCAGAATGCCAAATGGTAGTTTCCAGCCGCCAAAGAAGAGCGTTGCCATGATGGCACTGGTTGTAATCATGTTCAGGTATTCGGCCATCATGAAGAGTGAAAACTTCATGCCACCATACTCGGTCTGATAGCCAGCAACCAGTTCATTTTCTGTTTCGGGTAAATCAAATGGTGTACGATTGATTTCGGCAAGAATACAGATGAAAAAGAAGGGGAACATGAGCCAGAGCCAAATCCATTCCCAGAACGGACGAGGATTCTCGACAAGATCAACCAAACTAAAACTGCCAGCAAGCATCAGAATACTGACAAGGAAGAGTCCCAGTGGTAATTCATAGGAAATCATCTGTGCTGATGAGCGCAACGCACCAAGTAGTGAATAGTTGTTGTTGCTGCTCCAGCCCGCCAAGATAATGCCGTAGCTCTCAATACCCGCAATCGCCAATATCCATAAGAACCCAATGTTGACATCTGCGATGGCAGGGACGCCATTGGCAATAGGAATCACGGCCCAGATGATCAATGCCGGTACAACCGCAAGTGCAGGTGCAATCACATAAACAATTTTGTCCACATGATTGGGAATCACTTCTTCCTTGAAGAATGCCTTCACCGCATCTGCCGCAGGCTGCAACAAACCATATGGGCCTGCACGATTAGGGCCGTAGCGCACTTGAAAACGGCTCAATAACTTGCGTTCTACCCAAGTCAAATAGGCAAAACTGGTTAACAGCACAAAAAGTAGGACGATTGCCCGTACCAGTGGCAAAAGAATTTGATTAACTACATCCATAATAGTACTCGTTTCAGCTACCTGTTACTACTTGTAATCAGTAGGTCGGTCATCGGTAGGTCGGTATTTGCGAACCGATTGACCGATTACCGACCTACTGATTACCGTATTTCACTGTTTAACCAGCTACAATTTCAACAAATTCGACATCACTGCCATTAAGCAGCGAACCAACAGGTGCGCTTGGCAGACTCTCTGGAATCCAAGCTGTTCCCTGCTGAACTTGTGTATCAATACGCACCGCCAATGACAACTGCCCATAGGCATTGCCGACAGTGACGTTCTGTTCGTCATCAACGCCAAGCGAACTAGCATCGGCTGGGTTTAGCCCAACGCGGCGGCCAAAGGTCATGTTGCTCATCTCTTGCGTCATCGAGAACATGCTGCCACCGTCATAGGTGACGGTTCCTGCAACAACGGCCAGCGTGTTATCCTTGGCTGGCGGCACAGTTGGCTGTATGGCCTCACGATAGGCTGCTTCCGGTCGAACGTCGGCGGCATCCCACTGCATACCTTCGTCACCAAGCTCGTCCCAATCCAGTTCTTCATAGATAGACACAAACTTGCTGATTTCGTTAGTGATGCTGCGGGCGTTGGCATATTGCCATTGTCCACCCATCAAGCTAGAGAGATGATCCAGAATCATCCAATCTGGTGCAGCTTTACTGCTTGGGTCGGTGATGGCCTTGGGCGCACGTTGGATGCGTCGCTCAACATTGGTAAATGTACCGTCACCCTCCACCCAGCTAACCGCAGGCAGGACCACATCGGCTTTTTGCGCCGTTTCGGTCAGGAACAATTCCTGCACGACGAGGAAGTCCAGATTGTCCAATGCTTCAGACCAACTTGCCCGTTCACTGGCGGGGTCTGCGCCCATGATGTACATGGCCTTGATATCGTCACCCGCACTGTCCAGCATCTGTTTGTATGTTTTGCCAGCAGATGTGCGCAGTTGACAATCCCAGAAAGCCTCATACTCTTGTATAGCTTCCACATCATCAATGGAAACATGACCCGGCAACTGTGTTGGCAACACGCCCATATCGCGGCAACCTTGGCTGTTGGCATCCAAACCAACATAAGCAAGCCCTTCATAGTTACCGCTAGCAATGGCAACATTGTTAAGCCCGTTCAACACTTGTTGACCAGCCTCGCCACCAGCGACCATTGGACCGTATAAAATCAGTGCATTTTCGCTGTCCGCCAACAACTTGGCAGCAGCTTCAACGGTTGCCATTTCGACACCGCAAGCACCCTCGACCAATTCAGCCGTGACATTCTGTGTCCAGCCTTCAACCTCGGCAACACCTTCGTTGCCCGCTTGACCACTGGCTTGAATAACGGCTCGTGTCAACCCATTGAGCAATGTCACTTCGCTGCCCGGTGTGTAGCCCAAGTAAGGGCCATCATAGCGAGTCAACTCAATCTGACGTGGATGGGCAACAATCACCTTCATGCCACCCAGTCGAATGGAGCGTTTTAGATGCAAATCTAAAATTGGTAACTCCTCGCTTGGGTCAAGGCCAAAGAGAAGTACTGTGTCTACTTTTGGGTTGGGGCCATATTGTGGCTTCATGACATCGGCCAGCGCAGGGATACCTGTGGCGGTTGCTGCAATATCGCCACCATTGCGGTGATCAACGTTGTTTGTGCCGATGATTTGACGCATAAACCGTTGGAGCAGATAGTTGCTTTCGTTGGAGAGCTTGGTACTGCCAATACCACCGATGGCGTCATTGCCTTCATTGATTTTAATCGTGCGCAGTTTGTCGGCAACGGTTTGCAGGGCTTCACCCCATGAGGCAGGTTGCAGTTCACCATCTTTGCGCACCATTGGCTGTTTCAGCCGACCATCACTATTCACCCATTCATAGGCAAAGCGCGTTTTGTCTGCAATCCATTGGTCATTGACCTGCATGTTCTCACGCCCTACAATACGGCGAACCTTATGTGTGCGTGAATCCACACGGATGTTGTCGCCTGTGGAGAAATGCGGACAGATGGTCGGTGTGCGGTCAATCTGCCAAGGGCGATAGTTAAAGCGCGAGACTTGGTTGGTCAATGCACCGACTGGACACATATCAATAATATTGCCACTTGTCTTAGCATTGACGGGCTGTCCTTCCTGAATGTCAATCAGGGTCTCGCCACCACGCTCAAAGAGTTGCAATTGCGGCTTGTCTTCCCACTCTTGCAGATAACGGATACAACGCCAACAGACCACACAGCGTTCTTGGTCCAACACAATCGTGTCGGAGATGTGATAGTGCTTCTTCTTGTGGCGTTTGGCTTCAACAAGTTGACTAATGCCGGGACCATAGCGCATGGTTTGGTCTTGTAACGGACACTCACCGCCTTTGTCGCAGATAGGGCAGTCGAGCGGATGGTTGAGCAGGATGAAGGCGAGATTGGCCTCCTGTGTTTCCTGCACTTTCTCCGTATCCGTCCACACCTGCATGCCCGGCATGACTGGCACAGAACAAGCCGTCATCAACATAGGACCACGACTGCGTGGACCACCCATATCAATTTCAACCAGACACATGCGACAACATGCAACTGGGTCTAATTTTGGATGGCTACAAAAAACAGGGATTTCCTTATTCAATGTAGCTGCGGCATCCACAACCAACGTACCCTTGGGTACACTCAGTTCTTGTTCATCAATAGTCAGTGTGACTAAATCTGCCATAATCGTTTTTTCCTAGAAAACTTGTATGATTCAGTTAGAGAAACTCTAAACGGTTTTCAAACTTTCCTTGCTCTGGGCGTGTTAATGGCTCGCCTTGCCAAGCTCCCGCTGTGCGTTCGATAAATTGTTGTTGATAAATTCGCTGTGCCACTGTTGCATCATCCAATGGAAGGATTGTTTTGGAACGATAACATGGCTGTCCTTCATCCGATATAGAGGGACTGAGATAAAACTCTATTTCGTCATCTACTAAATTTATGAACCAATAGTCAGGAATCATTGCCCTTGCATAGAGCTGGTATTTTTCCATCTGGTCGAATACCAACGTCTCATCAGAAACCTCAATCAAAACTTGAATATCAGATGCTGTTGGATGATGATACCGATACTCATCGTCACGGGCAGTTACAACAACTAAATCAGGTTCTGGCTCAGAATTGAGTTGAGCAAGGGTAATAGGCGAGTTCATAAATACTATTGAACTATTTCGTGACTCACTGTTGATAACATCAGACAGTATTTTCCTTAAACGATGGGTGGTTGCTCTATGTTGGGGGCTAACTTGAGGTTTTTGGACCAATAAACCATTAATTAACTCGATTCGTTGTTCGGAATTAAAGAAACCCATTTTGATGAGTTGATGGTATTTATTTGTTGTAATTGGAAGGTTTTCATTCTGCCGCATCGTTTGTATTTTGAGGATTATCCGTATTAAGAATAATCTGCTTCA
>JBCCFC010001036.1:0-5056 GCA_039029935.1 Chloroflexota bacterium | reverse complement strand
GGCCGCTGTCGCCGAAGTGTTGGCCGCTGCGGGCGCAGGCACAAAATTGGTCAAAATTGGTATGCCTGACCAGTATTCAATTCTGGGGCCACCGACTCATTTGTATCGTCATTATGGCTTGGATGGTGCTGGGGTTGCCGAGAAAATACGCGAGCATATTTAGGTCAGCCACAGATAGACGCAGATGAAAAAGGATAAATACAATGAGCAATGAGAACAAAAGAGATATTGCTCGATTCTCGCCGTTGAGTTTACAACTGTTAGAAGAATCGGGGTGGTACTCTGGTAGAGATATATTCGACATGCTCATATTGCCATCTCAATTTCAGGTATTCCCTGCTGCGATTACGGTCTTAAGAGAATTTGGGAACCTCAAAGTTGGTCAATCAGGAAGAGGCATAACTTGTGCTAGGACTGAGGTTGTGTTTGACCCTATGGCAGCAGATGGTGAAGAGGATCGTTTTTCAGACTGGTCTAAAGTAATAAATAGTCAACTGTACCCACTGGGTACAATCGTAGATGAGCATCTGTTTCTGGCGATTGATGAAAGAGGTAGGACATTTTGTCTTATAGATATTATGGGATTTCTTGATACGAATTTTGATAGGGCATTAGATATGCTTTTGACTGGAATTGAAGGAACCCCGATAGAGGTTGAGGAGGATATTCCGAGTGAAAATCAACATTGAACACCAACGCGTTCTCATCACAGCGGGCGCAAGAGGCATCGGGCGCGCCACTGCCGAAGCCTTTCTCACCAACGGTGCCCATGTCCACATCTGTGACATCAACGCCGATGCCCTCGCTGAATGCCAAGCCACCCTGCCAGCCATCACCACAACCGTCGCCGATGTCTCCAACCCAGACCAAGTTGATCGCTTCATCGCAGAGGGTATTGCACAAATGGGCGGTGTCGATGTGCTGGTCAACAACGCGGGCATCTCCGGCCCCGCTGGTCCGCTTGAGGATGTGGAGGTCGACGCGTGGCAGCAGACGCTCGATGTCAACATCAACAGCCAGTTCTACACCTGCCGCCGAGTGATCCCACACCTCAAAGCACAACGCAGCGGCAGCATCGTCAATATCTCCTCCACCGCCGGGCTCTTTGGCTATCCCATGCGCTCCCCCTATGCCGTCTCCAAATGGGCCGTCGTTGGCCTCACCAAAACGTTGGCAATGGAATTAGGTGAATACAACATCCGCGTCAATGCCATCTGCCCCGGCTCCATCAACAACCCTCGCATGGAACATGTCTTTGCCATCGAGTCCGAAGCCACAGGCAGACCTGTTGATCAAATCCGTACAGGCTATCAAAAGGCCGTCTCGCTCCAGACCTTTATCGAACCCGAAGAAATTGCCAACATGGTGCTGTTTATCTGCTCACCGTTGGGCGTGAAGATATCTGGTCAGGCGTTGAGTGTGGATGGGCATACGGAGACGATTCGGGCGGTGTGATGGTAGGAAGAAATTGGGACACGGACGAGCGCGGATCAACGCGGATTTTGTTTCAGATTTCTGCATTTATCCGCGCTCGTCCGCGTCCTATTTCAGATTAACTCATCCACTCCAAGAAATCAATCCGCACCCCCATATCGCGCAACTGCTGTAGCCGCTGAATCGTCTCATCATCATTGGGTGTTTCCAGAATCCCAATCCGTTCAGCTTGCTCAATAATCTTTTCCGGAACATCGTTAAAGTTGTGGATGATGGTGGGGCCATGCTCGGAGATGTATTGAAGTACATAGGTCAACTGCGTCAGGTCAGTGATGGCTTCGTGGATGTTCATGTTCTCTTCGAGCAGTAGATAGTGGCTGGCCGGTGGCGTCAGTGGTTCTTCAACTGCTACTGGCGCGTCGGCGGGTTTAGGCGCGGATGAGGGGGCAGTCTGAGCCGTATTTTCAACATCAGATGGCGTTTCATCTTGTGTGGCCGTTGCAACGCGCTCATTAAGTGGACGCACGACATGTTCGCTAATCGGCGACACCTGCTGTCGGAATGTGACCCATACCGATTCCAAGCCAGTCAACTCAACATCAATCCACACACCCAGCCCCTCGGCCTCGACCAGATAGTGTCCTGGCTCCAACGGGCTAAATTCCAGCGCAAATTCACCATGTTGAGGTGCACTGCCTGTCGTCAGCGTCATGCCCTCCCAGCCTTCACGCCAGAGATGAACGGGTAATTCTGGCATATCAATGACCTCGACGCGGATGGCACTGAATCCGGGGAGTGATCCCGCCTCGGCCACGTCTGCCTGCCACACAGGTAACACGGGTGTGAAGATGACCTCTAACGCTTGGTCTGCGGGCTGGGCATGGCGGCTACCGTCAATCTCTAGCCCTGCCTGTTCATAGCCACCTTCAACAATCAAAGTATAGGTACTTGATTTCAGAAACTCAAAGCGGAAGCGGTCATCGACGTCCACGACATGCTTAAACTCATTGCCCACACTATCTACCAAGCGCGCCAGCTTACCATTGGCGTCCGGTGCAATGCCCGCAATGATGCCATGTCCGAGGTTATCATCCTCTTCGGGCAATGGCGAAACATAGGGCAGAATGAGTTCAACCGAAACTTCGTTGAGACCATCCAGCGCGATATCGGCGCGGCTTGCCAAACTCTCATGCCCCTTGATCTCAATTGCATACAACCCTGCCGTCAACCCTTTAAAGGTGAAACTCCCATCGGTATCGACAAATTTCTCACGTCGATTGGCCTGTTGGTCGGTCAACACGACAATGGTGCTTTCCTCACCGATATTGAGCGAACTCTGTTTGCCATGCAGCACCTCGCTGACAAAGCTGCCGACAGCGCGCCCCTTGATGACCGACTGGCTGGGGGCATCATGCACACTATCGCCATTGTAGACAAACTTAACCAGCGGCACATTGATGTGATCGACATGCACCCTCGCCTTGAGAATGGGCTGCGAAGTTCCCGCAAATTCAATGTCTTCCACCTCGACCATATACGTACCGACATCCAGCCCCATCAACGCACATGCGCAGTCGCCAATCGACGCGAGCGTACTGACCTGCACTGGTGAGCCACGCCAATTCCCCTTGACTGCCGTCACCATTGCTGTTGGCTGGTTCTCGACCGTGCAGTAAATGACATCCTGATAGTCGGCATCATCCAACGTTGTCACCGTGTAGCCCCAACCCTCACAGGTCAACTCGATGTCACGGGTGCGACGACCATCCAACACGATGTCATCAACACGGCTACCCTTGGGGTGAACCCGCGCTGTGTATGTGTCTGCTGGCAGGTCGATAAAGCGGAACTTGCCCTCGGCGTTGCTCATCGTCACCCATTCTTCACCATCGCTGGCGCGCACCAGAATGACGACCACACCCGCACCACCCCGCACCTGCCCTTGCAGGATGCTCTCGCCCTGATTGTTGTCCGGCAGTGCTAAATCAAAATTGACCACAACCTCGTCTCGGCCTGGCGGGAGTAGCACCTCCTCAAAAATATCTTCGGTTGGATAGGTTGAGAAACTGTCTCCATCTGCGCCGTTAACATAGCTCTGTTGACCTGTACCGTTGAGCGGGATGCGCAGCGTATAGGCACCCGGCAGTAAATCCGACACGGTGAAGCGATTCTGCAAATCCAGCGTAGTCTGTACTACTGCTTTCCCCTGTTTTTCCAGTACAATGGTCTGGTTGGGTCGTCCATGGGCAACAGTTCCCCGCAGTGTCGTCCGCGCACCCACTGGACCGCTGCCCTGCCAGCGACGGACCGCCTTTGGCTCGGCACGGAGTGCATGAACAATGGGCAAGATGCCACTCGGCCACAGATCGCTATACCATGCATGACGCTCCCACCAGTGGCTGGAGCTGCCCAACTTGGTGTTGGCGAGTAGCCAAAATGCTGTGCAGAAGTAATAGTCGGGTGCGGCCTTAAAGCGGTGGCTGGTCCCCATCATGATACGACAGGCTTCCAATGTTTGTGCCATGTGTAAATCAGGTGTCGTGGCAGGATAGCGGCCATCCATATCCTCACCAATGATGTAACCGCATTCGGTGGATAAAATGGGGATGGTGCGTCCGAGATGCCATTGGATACGTTGATTGTAATAGTCAAAGGCCAACCAGCAAGTAGGGTCATCCATGACCGTTGCGCTGGGGACGGCCTGTGTCAAACGCATCGAATTGACCGCTTGCAGGGTACGCCCTCGCCATGCATCTTGGTCCCAAGGTTCATGGTAGATGGTATTGTAAAAGCGCTCTGTGTACGCACCGCCCTCTTGGTTGCCGATGTCATAGGGGTAGTCCAGCGGACGATTGCGTGGGTAGTTGTGAATGGCTTGCCAGACGGGACCATCAAAAATGTCCTTACGCCCCAATTCGACGATTTTGCCCACCAAGTCCCAACGACAACCGCTTGATATGGCAGGTACGGCAGGCATCCCATCTCGCTCTAAAATAGCATCCATATTGGCAATGGCGTTTTCGGCTACAATGTCAATGGCGTTGGCAGGGACACGTCCCCCTTTCCACATGGTATCCTGATCGGGTTCATTGTTGAATTCAAAATAATGGACCCCAATGCGGCGATAGGAATCGAGGTGAACAAGGTCTTTGACGCTAAAGCGTTCAGGGTTGGGGTGGGGCTGATAGAAGCGGACAATGGGCATAAAGCCTTCAGAGAGCAGATATTCGGCAAAATCTAAGGCCCCGTCGTGATTAAAAATTTTGACCCATTTCACCCCCAACGATTTCATTTCGGGGACCCAGAAATCCCGAATCTTGCCCATACCGATAGCCGTAGCAATGCCTGGACTCCAGTGGATGCCAATGCCTGTGTCGTCTGTTGGACGTGGACTTCGAAGCTGATACTTTCAATCTTGTTCATAGCGCATTTCGCAGAGTTGAAAGAAGTTCTCAACAGAATAGTCGAAAGCATGGATGCAGCTGCCGAAGCCAATGCAATGGCGGAGCAGGTCGCGGAAGAAATAGCCTCTTCATCAAATTTCGACATTGATAATAAAGAGGTCCCGACAAGAAAAACGCTCGACTCAGGAGAATCCGCGGCCGGAAGTCAGAGTATCTCG
>JBCCFC010001035.1:0-5064 GCA_039029935.1 Chloroflexota bacterium | reverse complement strand
CCCCCCCCCCCCCCCCCCCCCCCCCCCCCCCCCCGACCCTGTTTTGCTCAATCTAGCAAACCTCAACGATATTATTTTTTTATCTCAACAAAATTGGCAGGAACACCGAATATGTCTGCTCCAACCCTTCTGGGAATAAGGTGCTTTCATCATTAGGGACACCATTCAACTGAATCAATGTCTCTATTGCCATGTGTGTTGATGGCTCAGTATTAAGTGGCATTGCGGGTTCAGTACGCGGTTGTTTTTGCGACACAGCGACAGGACTTCTGCCACGACGAGCTGTCAGCGTCTCACAGCTTTGGGCAATTTCCATCTGCAATTGATACGTGGACTCGTTTTGCGCAGCACCTTCCACTTCCACTTGATAGACACCATCTTCGATTGCTACTAGTTGAGCGCGTTCAGTTTCACCTGCTCCTAGCAAACTATAGTCAACATTTTCTAAGTCTGGCGACCAAATATAAAGATCAGGATCACTTTGCAGTTCACCTGTCGGCTGTACAACAACTGGTTCAACAACGACACGGAGACATTGTTCTGCTGCTAGTCCCACCCGATAGACGCGTGTCTCACCAGCCATCAGTGTATCTGATACAGGGATATAGTTGACCAGCAGACGAACAGGGTCCGTGGACAGATTTCCGGCAGCATCCCGCACCCACACATGGAGATAGCGCAGCCCAGCCTGTGGGTGTAATTTCCAGATAAAGTTAGTATCAGATGGTATCATGTCAGAACTCTGCACAGGGAGCCAGCGTTGTGCGCCCGCGCTCCAGTGTAGCTCCGTATAGAACACCTCAATATCTCCATTAGGGCTATCATCCGTTGCCGTCGTTTCGATAAACAGCTCGCGGTCGAACACATTAACCGAAGGCTGTTCGGCAAAGTCATAGGCAAAAAAGTTAACCTCGATGGATTGGATACTTGGCGGCGTGGTATCTTGGGTGAAGGGGTGGACACTAACCGTGCGCGTAATGATATTGTTGGTTTCATCGGATTCTTCCACCAGATTATCAGGATCAATCTGTGCATAAAGCACATAGTCACCAGCCTCAAGCGTTGAACCAGCAGGCAACCATGAGAGGGCATCTGTGTTATGGCTGTCATCGACGCCTAGCTCGTCAATGGTCGTTTCCCCAATCACGGTCTGCGGCGAAATCCGGTCTTGATAGAAACGAACCTGAACATTGTTGAGACTGGTATCCGATTGCGGGCTGTACCTGCCACTGTATCGGCCATTATCTTGGCTTCCACCCTGTCGCTCAACCATCAAGCCCACATGGGCAGGCAATCCGGCACGGACGGTATTGGGCTGTGTCCATAAATAAAAATGCTCGCCTGTTAAATCATTGAGTGCTGATGCATCAATCACCGTCAACCCCGCAAACAGCGTTGCCTGTTGTTCGGGTTGTGTTGCATACAGATGATATACACCCGCAGATACATTCATGCGCAATTTGGCCGATAGATGCATTGCATCGTCCAGTTCAACCGCCAGCTCGATGGCATCAGCAGGAACATCTGCAGGAATACTGGAGAGGGTGCGATAATCTGTTTCTGTCAGAGATGCATCTGAGAGAGCTATAAACAATTTTGTCTCAGTTGTGAAACCATCCCCTTCAATACGTAGTGTGGTGACGGCATCGTTACGCACTCGCTGCGGTTGGCTATCAAGCAAAATGAGCGTATTAAAAGGCGATGGTGCTTGGAGTGGTGGTTTGGGTAGCGTACTGGTAGAGTCTGGTGTAGGGGTTAGGGTGACAATCGTACTAGCCGTTGGAATGGCGATAGCGGTGGGTGTTGGCAGAAGTACTAGGGTTTCTGTTGGTAGCGGTGTCAGGGTTAGTGTTAGGGTTGGGGTTGATGGGAATGTTGGGGTTGGTGTACTGGTCGAGGTTACAGTCGGGGTTGTGGTTGACGTTAGGGTTGGCGTTGATGTCGGTGATGGCACAGGCGTTGCTGTTGAGGTTGCTGTCGGGGTTGTGGAAACAGTTTGTGTTGCAGTGGGTGTTGCAGTGGGTGTTGCAGTGGGTGTTGCAGTGGGTGTTGTAGTGGATGTTGTAGTGGATGTTGTAGTGGGTGTTGTAGTGGGGATTGGCGTAAACGTTGATGTAGCTGTTGCAGTTGATGTGGCTGTTGCAGTTGATGTCGCAGTCGGCGTTGCAGTCGGCGTTGCGGTCGGCGTCGCGGTTGGTATTTCAACAGCAGCACACTGATAGATATTGACATCATCCACATACCACCCAACCATCCCATTACACCCATCTAGCCCTAGTTCAAAACGGAATTCCAGTACATCCCCATCCACCAACCCATCTAGTTGAATTTGAGATTGCCCCCATGACCCAACAATACTACCCTCATCTGAACCAGTAAAGACTGGTTCAGATGAGAGCGGGTTGGAACTGACCTGTGATAAATGATCGGTTGTGTTTAAGTCGTCATTGTACCCATTAAAGATAAAGGCTGCTTTGGGTACAAGAGTCCATGCACCACCATTGAGACGGTATTTTAGATTGCCTCCATCCCATCCATCTTCGAGTGCAAACCAATGGTCAAAGGCGATTTTGATCTGGGGGTTGCCTGTTGTGACAGTGACCGCTGGGCTTTGTAGATAGAGGACGCCTGTCTCATCATCCGTGCGACAGTTCCCCAATGCGGGATCATCTTTGACAAACATACTGTGTCCGGTGCGCTCATCGGGCAATGCGGTCACAACGGCCCAATCCGGGGTATCAAAGGTCGCTTCGTTAACAACGCTATAGGTCCCCGTCTGCCACGCACCCAGCCCCTCTTCCCAATCTGTGGCAAAAAGAGAAACCATTTGCTCATTCTTGGCACAAAGCGCAGGTGGGTTGGGCAGCAGATTGGGCGTAAATCGACATTGAATGGGAGACGAGCGTAACTCAACAGCCTCAATGGCACTGCCCAGTTGTGTACAGTCATCCGCAGTAATCTCGCCATCATAAAGCACAAGTTCAGCACTATTTGTGCTGATTTCAGTCAATCCTGCCCCCACCAAGTCGCGGCAGGATTGCATTAAAGCGTCTGCATGGTCCTCAAAATCGGTTGTGGTTGTCTGATAGATAGATTGGGCCCGCCAGTAGATGTGCGCCGCTTTGGTCAGTCCAATGCCGCCAACTGTTTCGCCGTTGTATATACCGCCATCCACAAGCAGGGCAAACGCATGATTGGGCACACTGTTGTTGATGTGTACGCCGCCGGAGTCCAACGATGAACACCAATATTGGGGGTCCGATACTTTGCCAGGGTTGTTGTAACAGGCGGGGTTCCACATGTCACGCAATGCACCTGAGAATGCGCCATTCCCCCATTGAACCGTACTATCCTCACCCATTAACCAGCGATAGGAGTTATCTGTACCACCCACACCAGCAGGATGCCCCGTGTAGATGGAGCAAGCATCCGTTGATCGGGGCGTATTGGGGACATCCAACCCAGATAGATTCAATTGGTCAGCAATCTCGCCCCAGATATCGGAAAACGATTCATTCAATGCGCCGGGTTGCCATTGGTAGATTAAATCGTGGGTGCTTTCCGTATAGGCGTGTGCCCACTCGTGTGCCACAATGTCATCGGCGGTCACGCCCTCGCAAAAATAGGCGGCACTGCCATTCCAATAGGCGTTGGGACAACTAGCGGGGCCATTATAGAGCGCGGACATCGGTGTGCCATTTGTGTCCCAAGAGTCAAAGACCCCATTGCTCAGTGTATAAAACAAATTATAGGTGTCTTCCGTATAGTCAATGAGGTCTGTGATGCCCGCAGTGTCGCTTTCGGTCTCGCCACCTGTGTATGGCTGTGCATCGCCCTCAGCCCAAACCAATTCTGAATTACCATCCTTTTTGTGGTAGATGCGCCGGTTGAGGAGGGAATGGGTGTGCAAAATACTATCGACAATTTTGCCCTTGTGCGCATCGACAAAGACGGACGCCGTTACCTCAACCCCAGGCGCACCCTCAGCACGTTCGGTTGAGACAGATGCAGCCACTTTGACCGCATAGACCAAGTGATTGATGCCGGGGGCATCTTGTGCGAGGTGGGTGCGGTATACGGTTAAGTGCGTATCCAGAATCGTTATTGAAACGTCATCAAAGGATGGATTGAGCGGGTTGGCTTGTACAGCGTGCGCATCATGTTCGTGTCCTGTAAATAAGTGACCATGCTGGGCAAAGTACGTGGCGATAGATATGGCCTCATGTGGTATGAGACTGGGTTCAGGGTCTAAATCAATATCGGGAATAAGGATACCATTGGCCGAAAAAATCGTTTCATCACTATCAAAGTGAAGGCGGAATTCAGCACCAAACACGGGGACGCCCCGATAGATTTGTTGATAGGTCAGATGTGTATGCCCTAAAGTGTCCGTTTTCCAAGTTTTGATGGCGAGCTGTTCATGGGGCTGGCTTAATCCAAAAACATGAACGTTTCTCGCTAGAAAGTTTTGTGATTTCTGGTCAAGTCGTTGCTGTATCTGTGGTTCAGCTTGCAAATCAAATTGAGCGATGACAGGTCCCGCTGCGCTGGTATTGGTGATGACAGCTACGGCGTTAAATTTATCTTGCGTTTCTATTGAAGCAGCATTGTCGGTAGAATGCCAGAAACGTATATAGCCCGTTGCATCGCTATACGTTGTATTTGTATGATTGTTTAAGGGGGAAGCACTGGTATTTGCATATGCCGTTCGTCCAAAAAAAAGAACATTAGTTTGCCCAGAAAAGAACAAAACGCCAATAAAAACGATTAAACTAAAATACCGAGTGAAATATTGGTGAAATGGTTGACAATTCATAAAAATTGTTATATCTTGTATTAAATATATGTACGTATTAAATATATATGCGACTTCTCAGAAAGTGAGTATGATCAGAAAAAAGTTGGTTAAACAACACACAAACAAGAACCACTGAGGCCAAATGAACGTGATTTTTGTGATGTGGATTAAATTTAAGTATCCGTCTCAAAAAGAAAATTTTTCTTGCATACACATTGAAGATATTTTTTACATAGTACAGTATTTTTGATTACAATCATACACTG
>JBCCFC010001034.1:0-5065 GCA_039029935.1 Chloroflexota bacterium | reverse complement strand
GAAATGGCTCTGAAATCCGGCGTATTTAGGCGTTCTCGCCAGTGTGAGAATGCCCTAATCTGCCCCTGACTTCTCGCTTCCTGTCTCTGCAAAAAATTTCTCCTATTTAGTACTTTTTCGGCCTACTGCGTGTAATAGAGATGGCTGATGCATTGCAGATACCATAAATTCATACTACAAGGAGAACACTGATCATGAACGGAAAAGAAATACGTCAACGGCTGCACAGCGGCGAAAAAGTCTATGGCACGATGGTCACGGCCATCTCACCGCTGTGGCCGCCTGTCGCCAAAGCCATTGGGCTGGACTTTGCCTTTATCGACACTGAACACATTGCACATGATCGTGCGATGTTGTCGTGGATGTGTCGGCTCTATGCCGCCAACGATGTCGCACCGATTGTGCGCATCCCCAGCCCCGACCCATATCAAGCGGCGATGGCTTTGGACGGTGGTGCGCAGGGGGTCATTGCGCCCTATCTCGAACGCGTCGAGCAAATACAGGACCTTGTGGGTGCGGTCAAGTATCGTCCACTGAAAGGAGCAAAGCTGTACAACGCCTTGACGGGGCAGGCAGCCTTGGAGCCAGAGTTGGATGAGTATTTGACGACACGCAATGCCAACAACGTCGCCATTGCCAACATCGAAAGCGTGGCCGCCATTGAAGCATTGGATGATATTCTGGCGGTGGAGGGGCTGGATGCCGTGCTGATTGGTCCCCATGACCTGAGTTGTAACTTGGGCATCCCAGAGCAGTACACCCATCCACGCTATATTGAGGCGGTTGAGACCATCATCACCAAAGCCCGTGCAGCAGGGCTTGGTGCAGGCAATCACATCGCCTACGCCAATGGCATGGACCAAGAGATCAAGTGGGCCAAGATGGGGGCCAATTTGATTGTGCATGGTGTCGATGTCAGCGCATTCCGCAATGCCATGCGTCAAGACTTGGATGCAATCAAAGCTGCACTGGATGAAGAGGCCGACGGTGCGGAGATGGGCAATATTAATTTGTAGCGCACAATGCAAACAGATTGGACCAATGGAAGCCTCAATTCCCAAATTGAGGTTTCCATTGGTCCAATCTAAACCACGCTAACTTTCCACAAACCAAAGGACCATCACATGAACAAACAACCAAATGTCGTCATCATCATGACCGACCAGCAACGCGCCGACCTGACCACCCGTGAAGGTTTCCCGCTGGACACCACGCCCTTTCAAGATGAACTGGCGCGCCAAGGGGCATGGTTTGCTCGCGCCTACACCACTGTACCCGCCTGTGGTCCGGCCCGTGTCAGCATGTTGACGGGACGCTACCCCAACGCGACACGAGTGCGCACCAACCACAATCTGGAGGATGCCACCTATGCCCAAGATATGTTCGAGGTCTTTAGGGGGCAGGGCTATCAAACGGCTCTTTGTGGTAAGAACCATACTTATCTCACACGCGATGATGTTGACTTTTGGTATGGTGCAGGGCATCTAAATACTGAGGATGGGGACAGCACACCAGAGTATCAGGCGTTTGAAGATTTTATGCGGGAGACGCATTTTCAAGTATCGCTGGAACCAACACCTTTCCCCATCGAGGTCCAATTCCCCTATCGCATTGTGAACAAAGCACAGGAATGGATTGAGGGGCTGGCTGAGGACAACCCGTTCTTTCTCTGGCTCAGTTTCCCCGAACCGCACAACCCCTATCAAGTACCGGAACCCTACTATTCGATGTTTCCACCCGAAGACCTGCCACCCACGATTGCGGATGAATCGACACTGGCAACCAAGGGCTTCAAATATGAATGGTGTCGTGAATCGTTCATGCTGGCCTTTCCCGACTTTGCCGAGCATCTGCCCAGAGCGCGCGCCAACTATTTGGGCTTGTTACGCCTGCTCGATGACCAGATTAAACGCTTTGTGGCATTCCTAGAGCAGGCAGGGCTGCGTGACGACACCATCATCATTTTCCTGTCGGATCACGGTGACTTTGTGGGCGAATATGGGTTGATGCGCAAAGGCCCCAATTTACCCGAAGCCCTGTCACGCATCCCCTTTATCGTCACAGGGCCAGGCGTTACGCAACAGGATGATGCCCATCCCGCCCATATTTCCATTGCTGATATCCTGCCCACGCTTTGCGAAGCCATTGGTGCAAAAATACCCGTTGGCACTCAGGGGCGTAGCCTATGGCCGCTGCTGACCGGGCAAGCCTATCCCGAAGCCGAGTTTGCCAGTGCCTATGCCGAGCATGGCTTTGGTGGACACTATTATGGCTGGGATGAAGACCTTGATCCCAGCGATGATGGACGCCAGGTGGGGTCAGTGAGCAAGGATGGTCGCGGGGATAATACAGTCACGTGGGGCAAATATGACTGTTTGAATAGCTGGACGCAATGTGGGCAGATGCGCATGGTGCGTAAAGGTGACTGGAAGTTAACGTGGGATATGCAGGGCAACGGTGCGCTCTACAATCTCGTCGATGATCCATCCGAGTTGGACAACCGTTTTGGGCAGGCGAATGTGGTTGAAAAGCAGCAGGAACTGATGGCCGATTTGTTGACATGGATGTTGCGGACACAGGACCCACTGCCATTGCCACGTAAACGGTATGTGATGAAGACGGCAGCACACAATTATTGGACATGAGAACCCTATCCACCGGGTCCAGAAAAGCGTGTAAATGGAACCCCATGTGCCTCACACCACTCATTCAATGGATTGGTCCCGCCATTGGAGACATAATGCGTCCCTTCATCCCAACGGCCACCGACCAAAAAACGCTCAAACCGTGTCATTTTATCCATCATGCTGGCCTCTTGCTGTCGATAGTCGATGGGCATAATCCAGCGATAGCCATAGCCAAACATCACGGTTTTGCGAATCCAACTGGTGAGGTTGCTCCCGCCTGCGTGCCATGTGCGATTCTCAAAGATGAGACAGTCCCCTGGGTTGAGCAGCGGTTCAGCCACGTTGACAGGGTCTACTGCCCCATCGGGAATCTCTATGGGCTCGGTCAGTCGATTGCTGCCCGGCGCAACCAACGTTACACCAGAATTGGGCTGGCTCAAGTCGGTGAGATAGTAGGCGCACTTGAGGATGATGCGTGAGGCGGTGGCGTTGCCCATGTCACGGTTGGCGATGCCATAATCACGATGCCAGTGCGGTTCACGGCGTGTGGGTGGTGTGCCGGGTGGGTCAGGATGCTTGTAGATGAGGTGCGATGTGATCAGATGGAGGTTGCCCCCCAACAGTTGAACTACCAGAGGAAAGATGGTCGGATGCGCCAACAGCGGAATATACGCCTCATCCAGCGAAATACAGTTGCGATAGCCATCATACAGCCCATCCGGTTTGCGCTGACGATTCTGCTCAATATCGCTGTCAACCAGACGGTCACTAACGGCAATCAATTTGGCAACCATCTCGCTATCCAGAGCATTGCGTACAACCAGATAGCCATGTTCATCAAAGTGATTGAGTTGTTTTTCGCTTGCAGGTACAAAGTCAAGCATGTGTGATTTTCCTTTTTGGCAATAGCCATCATTCCAGCCACCTAGAAGTCGAGTTTTTGGCAAAAACTCGACTTCTGGGTTCTATCTATTTCTGGTTGTTTCGCCTACATCGGCTTAAATTGGTCTGTCAATCGCTTCACCCATTCACGGTTGGCGTCAATCGTGCGCCCTGCTAAATGCGGTGTATGCACGACATTGTGCCGCCCCAGCAGCGGATCATCCAGCGGCACTGGCTCCATATCAAAGACATCGGCGGCTAGTGCGATTTCATCGGCCATAACGCGACGACGGATGGCATCCACATCGCAAATTTTGGCACGCGTCGCCAGAATGACCAGACAGCCTTTGGGTAATGCGTCGATATGTGCCTCTGTCACCAACCCCCGTGTATTGGGTGTAATAGGCAACATGGGTGCAAAGATTTCGGCATCCTTGACCAATTCATCCAAGTGCATTTCACGGCGTGACCCCGCGCGGTGAAAACTGGCTTCCGGTGCAAAGGGGTCCCAAGCAGCGACATCGGCCCCCATCATGCTGGTGAAGCTGGCATAGCGACTACCGATGTTGCCTGCACCGACGACACGCACGCGTTTGCCCTCAATCGTGCCACAGGTAAAGCGGTTGTCATCGGAGAATTGATGCCCCAATGTGCCGGGGCCACCATGTGGCACAGGACGATAGGCTTCCCATGCGGCGTGGCTGGTGATGATGGAGTGGTGATTCTGCGGGATGCGACGCAGCCCACAGATGGTCAACCCCAGCGCAAATTCGGAGACAGATTGCCCCCAGAAGCCTTCGCTCTTGTGGTCATAGACGCTGACCCCTTTTTCTTCTAGATAGGCTTGACATGCTTCATCCAAATGCCCACCCATATAGACACGGATGAGAGTCGCCTCATCCAGAGCAGGCAGCATCTTCAGACAATCAACGGTCACAGGCACACCCATCACGGCCAAGCGCGTGACTGCACTCAGGTCTACGCCTTCGCTTTCCATCCCCCCCAAGGTCTGCCCCAAATCGCGCCCATCTGCAGCCAAAAGTCGTTTAAAATGCGTTTCATCCTGTTGTTCCCACGTTTCGTGAAAAAATTGCCCGACAAAAGGCCAGTGGGTATCTACATTGGCGTGGATCATAATTAAACTAGACATAATTGTTTGATTTTCTCCTAGTAATTGTTTGATTTAATCACGGTTTACCGTGTATACTTTTGTCTTTGTCGTTATAAAATCAATTGATAAAAGCAGAAGAAGTATATCATGAGTTTAATTCAAGGGCGACTCGCTTTTTTTTTGCCGATGTTGGTATGGCTGGCAACCTTTTTGCTATACGCCGCAACCACTGCCCCCAGTATCACAGAGCTATTTAGCGACAGCCTAGAGTTTCAACTAATCGGCCCTACATGGCGCATTGCCCACCCCACAGGCTACCCACTGTACACGCTGCTTGGCACAATATGGAGTCACGTGCTCTTTCCTATCGGCAACTGGGCATGGCGCATAAATATCCTCAGCGCACTCTTTGGCGCAACCGCTGTCACCCTCCTCTTTCTGGTCG
>JBCCFC010001033.1:0-5066 GCA_039029935.1 Chloroflexota bacterium | reverse complement strand
GTTCAACACAGGTGCAGAAAACGGGAACAAATAGCTAATATTGAACCAAATTTAGTTGTTTATAAAAATTGTAATAAAAATTTTTGAGAATAATGAGTCACTCAAAAAAACTACCCCTAAATAGGGACGTACTTGTTGAGGAAGGCGTATGTATCACAGTCAGCGTCTGGGTTGGTGGTGGCGTCTGTATAACCGTCAGCATCTGAGTTGGTGTTGGTGTCAGGGTTGATGTAGCATGAATCAGTATTGATGAGGCATCCCTGTTTATCCTCCCTCCACGATCTGTAGTATTAGACGTTGGTGTGAATGTAAACATTGGCTCAAGCGTATCTGTCGGTTCAGGGGTAGATGTTGATTCGGACGTGCCTGTTAGTTCAAGCATACTTGCATTGTTGCTACCAACACTATTATCACCTCCATCACTGCCGTTTGCATAATGGGTGGCCTGCTCAATCGTAGGTGACGGTTCAGTTAACAGTGGTGTTGCTGTTACATCCACATTAGGGTCAACACTGGGTTGATTATTCAAGCCTAAGATAAACCAAATCAAGGCAAAGATACTAATAAAACTGAACAGTCCCATCATCGCCTCAGTGGTGGACAGTCGCCATCGTATGCTTCCTTGGAGCAGGGTCGTACCACCGCCTGTTTCGCCGCCCTTTGTTCTTCCACCTGTCGTATAACGTGAGGTTGTCTCCAAGCCTGTGCCGCTACCATGAACAGAAGGAGGCTCATTCAGTACACCGAGCGGGTTGCGTTTGGCCTTGCTCAACAGACTCTTTGCATTGCGGTTATTGAGCAGATCTTTACGCATGTGGTCGACATGTTGATAGCGTTTTGCAGCTTGTATCTGCATGGCGCGCAGGATGACTTTATCTGTGGCAGACGAAATATTCTTGTTGATGGTACGGGGGAGTTTCAGTGGTGTGCCGCCCGCACGCTTAGTGGTGTCGGGCGGGATGGTAAAGGTGAGTAGGCTGTAGAGTGTGGCCCCAAGCGAATAAATGTCAGAGCGTTGATCAGTTTGGGCATCTTTACCGCTATATTGCTCAATAGGCGAGTACCCTCTGGAGACTGCGTTTGCGGCCATATAGGTGTCTCCATACCCACTGATAGCTGTGCTACCCAATTTGGCGATACCAAAGTCAACCAGCATAATACGCCCACTTTCGGTGAGACGCAGGTTGGCGGGTTTGATGTCATGATGGATGATGGGGGTGATGCGGTGGCTCTGTGGGTCACGCCATTTGTGCAGATAACTTAGGGCATCACAGATTTGCTCTGCCCACAACAGGACATGGGCTTCTGGGATGGCCGAACCACGCTGGCGTAACAGATGCTTGAGGTCTTGGCCTTCCACATATTCCATTACCAGATATTGATGTTCATCGGTCACTGCCTCACCTCGGTTTGCAGTGTGTGACTCGACAAAATAATCAATCACGCTGGGAAGGTTCGGATGGCTCAACTGCGCCAGAATGTTGGCCTCACGCATAAACTGAGCGTTGGAGCCTTGGAAATAGCTTATGTTCTCTTTGATGGCAACGAGACGATTGGAAAGACGGCGGTCATACGCCAGATAGACCGCTCCCATGCCCCCCTTGCCCAGCCTTTTCACCAGTTCATATCGCCCATTGTTTAACACATGTTTGGGTACTGATGAACGCGTGCCCGTTTGACGTGACAGGGTACTAGCTTGACGAGAACCAGCCTGTCTTGAGCTTGAACCCGAGGCTTGTCCATTGCCTCTTTTATCATGACTCCAGCTATCTGGACTCCCCTGTATACCTTTACCCGTGTGGCCACCGCTAGCCCCATCTCCCACCGTTGGCAAACGGAAAGGGTTTGCCTTGGCTTCACGCATGGCCTTTTGTGATGTGTTGGGAGATAATAGGGCTTTCCGCATCTCGACCACAGACACAAAACGCTTTTGGAACTGTAGCTCCATCGCCTTGAGGATCACCTTTTCGGTGCTGGTGCTGATTTTACGGTTGAGTTTACGCGGCGACTCCAACGGTGTGCCACTGGCACGCTCAATGGCTGGGGGTGAGGCCGTGTTGGTCAGCAGATGATAGAGCGTGGCCCCCAAGGAATAGATATCGGAACGTTCATCGGTCTGACTGCCCTGCTCGCCACTGCTATATTGCTCCAACGGGGAATAGCCTTTTGATATGGCTGATGCTCCAATCAGGGTCTGCCCTTGCCCCATCTCAATCTTAGCAATGCCGAAATCCACCAGCATGATCTGGCCTTTGGGCGTGAGACGTAGGTTAGCGGGTTTGATATCACGATGAGTGATGGGTGTAATCTGTCCTGTATGTGGGTTGCGCCAAGTATGCAGATAGATGAGCGACTTCATGATTTCATCGGCCCACAGTAGCACATCGCCTTCGGGCAACGGCTCTCCGATAGTCCGTAACACTTGCTTGAGGTCCATGCCCTCGACATATTCCATAACGATATATTGTTGTCTGCCTCTTGGCTCGACAAAATAGTCCATGACCGCAGGTAGGGTTGCATGATAAAGTTGCGCCAAAATCCCTGCCTCATGTTTAAACTGCTCCTCCGAGCCAATCCCCTTGCCAAAATTCTCCTTGATGGCAACGTGACGGTTGGCGATCTTGGTGTCACGACAGAGATAGACCGCCCCCATGCCTCCTTTACCCAAGGTGTCAATTAATTCATATCGTCCATTATGAAAAGTTTGTGTCATATTTTAATTTCATTTCTGAACATCTATTCAATCAAATACTAAGATTCGCATCACCAGATACTACATTCATATCCATAACATCTAGTTTAAATGGTGGAATTTCAATAATATCTCCAGCCTTCAACTCAGTCTGTTTTTGTTGCCGTCCATTGACTCTGAATTTGTTTTTTACGCCTAAATCAATCAAATAGATAGCATCCGCGCGAACATCTAGCTGTATTTTCTTACGTCCTATCCATTTTCGATTTAAATGCACCTTACAAATAGAACCCTCACGTCCGATCCAACAAGGCACATTGATGAGGGCATGTTGGGTTCTATTGATGTCAGGATCATACCACCGGAGACGAACATAATTTGTATTTTCTAGTGAGCTTACATCATCAACGATAGGTGGTTGCTCTTCCTGTTCAAACTCCTTTTTCGTTCCAATTCGGACAATAAATTGGAACGGGCGAATTTCAAATCGACTATTGTTGATTAAAGGAATCCGTGCACCCCGTCTTTGCTCACGACCATCCATCAAAATCTTATTTGAACTATTCAGATCGACAAGCCAAAAATGCCCATCATTGTACTCAATGCAGGCATGCTCCTTGGATACCCTTGGATCATTTAAGCGAATTGTGCAACGACGGCTACGTCCCAGTATGGTGCCGGGGGCGACATCAACGGTTTGGAACGATGTATTGGGGTCGATACGGGTATAAACCAATCGTAGAATTTTTTCTTCTGGAACAATTTTTGCTTTAGATTTGTCGGTACTCATATAAATAGAGATATCCTAAATTGTTTAAAATCAAAATGATATTGATACAATCTGAATTTTATAAAAGATTATTGCTGATACTGCTCTTTGTCATCATTATATAGAATACTGAGAAAAAATCAAGAGTATGGTTTGCAGCTTGCTCATCAGCATATTGACCAGTTATGGTTTACTATCTTTGTCATTTGGCTCAAGGGTGTTGGATTCCTCTTGTCTGTCTATATTTGGACCTTTGGGCTGTACCTCTGTGGGTAGGGTTTGAAATATCTTGGGATCGGATATACGACTGCCACCTAAATACTGAATGCGTTTGTAGGGTGCTACCTGAACGAGCAACACACCCCAGCTATGGGGTTCCGCCTGATTCAAGGTAGAAAGTCGAGCATCGTTGATAGCGATTGTCAGGTTTGTCTCTTGGTTTGATTCACCAAGACGAATGCCATCAGCCATTGGTTCGCCTTTATCAGGCCAGATGACAAGTTCATAAGCTTGTCCTGATTGAAGAGATATATTGCTAGATACCCAGCTAAACGTTATCTCTCTTTTGATAGAATCATGCAATGGCTCATTGGGTGTGAAATCAAATGTCAGGGGCGGCGACACAGCGACGCTCACATCCGTAGATGAATGTTCGTTTCCCTCGTATGATGGTCTAGATATCCCAATGACACTCCAAGTTACTCCTACGGCCGCCACGACGCCCAACAGTCCTATCATAGCAGGCGTGAGCTTGATGCCACTACCAGCACCACCGGACAGAGCCATCATAACGGCAGTGGTATTGTCTCTTTCACCCCGTTTGATAGCCGTGTTGACCAACTGCTGCATGGCCTTTTCGGGATTGGTACGGTTGCTGGTCATCACCTTGCTAAACTCTTCGCGCTTGACCCGCTCGGTCAGGCCATCCGAACAGACCATGATGATATCTCCCGACTCTACCTTGGTCTGAGCACTGGTGCGTCGTGTGGCCGCATCCGTGCCATAGCCAGGAACGACCAACTCGGTATCGATACCCACGCGGTTGTTCATGCCCAGATAGCGTTGGATGACATGACGATTGGGATGGGTGAGCGCATCCTGCGGCGTAATACGCTTGTGGTCCAGTGCCTGTTGCACCCACGTGTGGTCAAGTGTCAGCAGATGCACCTCCCCCTTGCGGATGAGATAGGCGCGGCTATCACCGACATGTGCCACTGTCAGCATATCGTCATCGACCACAGCCGCGACGATGGTTGTACTCATGTTGCTCCACTTTGGATTGGTACGCGCCACCTCCAAAATTCGTCGATTTGCCTCTTCAATACCATTGCGCAAACGCTGTGCCATTGGTCTAGGTGGACCTGGCCGCTGCAACGTCTCTCGTAATGTGTCCACAGCGATTTGGCTTGCTTGTTGTCCACCTTTGCTACTGGCAACACCATCTGCCACCACAATCGCATAGGCTGGTTGACCTTGGTTTATGCTTGACGGAATTTGATACGAGTTAAAGGCATCCTCATTCTGTGCCTTCTTGCCTATATCTGTATATGCGCCAATTTTTGGTGGTTGTTTTGCCATTCTGGTTTTCCTGTAGTTTACATCTAT
>JBCCFC010001032.1:0-5070 GCA_039029935.1 Chloroflexota bacterium | reverse complement strand
CGGGTGACAAAAAGCTGACTTGTGAGATGACGTTGCGGGCAGGCAAAATTGTCTATGACCCTAGTGGGTTGAGTATGCCAGAGTGGACCGAGGCACCCCCTGCGTATTGGGTAATTCCAGGGTTACAGGGGCAGACGGCACAAGATATGACAAAGAAGAAGTCGTAGGACAAGAATAGAAGGGACGCGGACAAGCGCGGATGAACGCGGATAGCTACTGTTGACTCAGGAACATTCATTTCTCGTCCGCGTTCATCCGCGTCCTAACTCTCTGGTTTCTGTTCGTAGTATACGAAAGAGTGGAGAAAAACAATGAGTATTTATACAGACTTAGGGTTAAAGCCTATCATCAATGCCAACGCCACGTTGACAAAGTTAGGTGGGTCGATTATGCGGCCAGAAGTGGTCGAGGCAATGGTCGAGGCATCCAAATCCTTTATCCCGTTGCATGAGTTGCAGCGCAAGGTGGGTGAGCGCATTGCCACGTTAACCCGCAATGAAGCAGCCTATGTCAGTTCGGGGGCAGCGGCGGGATTGGTACTGGCAACGGCAGCGTGCATCACGGGCATGGACAAGGATGCCATGCAGCAGCTACCCGATTTGACGGGGCTGAAAAATGAGGTCATTGTGCATAAATCGCATCGCAATGATTATGACTTTGCTGTGCGTCAAGTTGGGGCCAAGATGGTTGAAATTGGTCCAGCGGATGGCAGTGAGCGCAGCACAGAACGTTCAGAATTGGAGGATGCCATCAATGAGAACACAGCGGCGATTTTCTGGTTTCAGGGGCTGATGACAGGGGATGGTGATTTGCCCATAGAAACCGTGATTGAGGTCGCCAATCAGCATGATGTGCCTGTGGTTGTCGATGGGGCGGCGCAATTGCCACCGACTGAGAACCTTTGGAAATGGACAGAGATGGGGGCGGCGTTGGCAGTCTTTAGCGGGGGGAAAGATTTACATGGGCCGCAACCAACGGGCTTGGTGGTGGGTCGCAGCGATTTGATTGAGTCCATTCGGCTCAACGGTCCACCGAATCACGGTTATGGACGACCCATGAAAGTGGGCAAAGAGGAGATGGTTGGGTTGCTCAAGGCGGTCGAGCTATATCTGGAGATTGACCAAGAGGCGCGTCGGTCACAGGATGAAGAGATTGTGGCGGGCTGGTGTCATATGCTCAATCAGATTGACGGTGTGCAAGCCGAGCGCAGTTTTCCTAATGAGGCCAAACAGCCATTACCCCGAGCATTGGTGACGATTGATGTCAGTGTCGTCGGCAAAAACCGTGATGAGGTCATCGCTGCGTTATGGGATGGCGACCCGGCCATATCCGTTGCTGAGGGTGGCACGGATGGGATTTATGTGAACCCGTGGACGTTGGCTGAGGGTGAAGATGAGATTGTGTTGAAGCAATTACAGAGAGTGTTACAAGGAGCGTGACATGGCATTTAACATCAAAAAACGGGGCAAGTTGACCTATTATTATGAGAGCGATAATTCCGTTTTCTCGGCATTGGTGACAGAAGAGCAGCCCGATGGCGACCTCAAAATCCATTTTGCGGGGTTGACAGGCGGCTATTCAGCCAAAAATGTGCTGGGGTTGGACGAGTTGGTGGTCATGGAGCCAGCCAAGGAAATCCCGTTGGTCTTTCAATGTTGGGAGAAATGGCTGCAAGATGCAGACATCTGTCAGTCTATCTCCGATGTAGACTTTATTGAAGTTCACGCCTTTGGCTGTCAACCTAAATCACCCAACCCGCTGCTTGACCCGGCGGGCTTTGTGGCAGAGCAACAACGGCTCTATGCAGAATACCGCGATGCCTATGCCAAGTTCTTCCGCGAAAAGTGTCCAGAGAACGGTCTGCCTGCGCGCTTTACGGTGCATGTGGTGGATGTCCCCGATAAGGCTGCGTCCTATGAGTTTTATTCGGTTGCGTTATATCAACAAGCATTACAGGCAGGATAGACCATGAGCAAAATTGGATTTGGTGTCATTGGCACGGGTATTTTGGGTAATCAACACGCAAAGGTCTATCAGCGAATGGCCGACGCTGAGTTAGTTGCGGTTTGTGATCTGGATGAGACACGAGCCAAGGAAGCGGCAGAAACCTATCAAGCACAGACTTATTACACCGACTATCAAGACCTGCTCAACAACCCTGACGTTCAGGCGGTCTCCATTGCCACACCGGACTTTGCGCATACTAAGATTGCGGTGGCAGCAGCACAAGCGGGCAAACATATTTTGTGTGAAAAGCCTCTGGCAACCACTGTTGAAGAGGCTCAGACCATCGTGGATGCGGCTGAACAGGCTGGTGTCAAGTTGATGGTTGACTTTCACAACCGCGTCAACCCACCGATTGTTGCCGCCAAAGAAGCCATTGATGCAGGCGAAATTGGTACACCTGCCTATGGCTACACCCGACTCAGCAACACCACCTTTGTGCCGTTAGAGATGCTCAGTTGGGCCTCTAAGTCATCGGCACTCTGGTTTCTATGCTGCCATACAGTTGATACTATGCGTTTTCTGCTCAACGATGAGGTGACACGCGTCTATGGCGTCAACCGCTCCGGTATTCTACAAGGCATGGGCATCGACACACAAGATTTCCATGTTGCCATTGCCGAATTTTCGCGTGGCACGGTTGTTACCTTTGAGAACGCTTGGATTCTGCCTCAAAGCCAGCCCATTATCTACGATTTCAAGCTGGAGATTCTGGGCAGTGAGGGCGCAATCTATCTGGACCCATCGCATCATGGTGCAGTCAAAATGCATGTCAATGGCAAGCTGGCCTATGGGGATATCACGGGGGTTACGCCAACCAGCGATTTGCGTATCGGAGGATTTGTCCTTGAGTCGATTGCGCGCTTTGTGGATGTCGTGGTCCATGACCAGCCGATTATTGCGACCGGGGCGGATGGGGTTGCGGCCACCCGTGTACTCTGTGCGATGATAGAATCGGGCGGGACAGGCCAGCCTGTTGTGTTATAAATATTGCTGATTTAAAATGAATCTCCTCTTGAAAAGCATGAATTATGATAGAATTAAATATAACAATCATATGAGAGACAGAAAAAGAATAAGATTGGTAGAGCAACTCCAAGTAAAGACGACTCACTCAAATTTACCCTCAGCCCTTTCATCCCCTACCGTGTTGTCGCAACCCAATTGCAACAAACCATCCAGTCAGGCTGGTATTCAACAAATAAATCGTTACTTCTCTCTATCGCTGGCATCTCTTGGCCTAGCAACGCTTGGGACGGTTGCCTATCCGCCATTGAGCCTAGCGAGCGCTGCCCTGTTGACCTATATCAGTATACCGCTTTTTCAACAGGCATATCATTCTGTTCGGCATGAACGTCAGATCAAAATTGCCATCTTGGACGCCATTGTTTCCGCTAGTTGCCTAGTGACCGGATATTACATCCCCTGTGCCATGATGTGTTCATTGGTCTACGGGGGACGAAAAGTTTTAACCAGGACCGAGGATAATTCTCGTTCGAGTCTGCTGGATATATTTGGTCTACAGTCCAGCATGGCTTGGCTTTATAAAGATGGTATCGAAATTGAGCAGTCGCTGGATACGTTAAAACCAGGCGATATTGTAGTTGTATACGCTGGCGAGACGATTCCCGTTGATGGTGTCGTTGTGCAGGGCGCAGCGACCGTCGATCAGCATATTCTCACGGGTGAATCGCAGCCAGCCGAGAAGGAGGTTGGGCAAAAAGTATTTGCCTCCACCGTAGCGCTTACGGGTAAAATTTTTGTCGAAATCGAACAGGCTGGCACAGACACGACTGCGGCCAAGATTGCAACGATTTTGAATCAAACAGCGGACTTCAAGTCATCACTCCAGTCCCGTGGCGAAGCTTATTCCGACCGTTCTGCGTTGCCAACGTTGGGCGTAAGGCTACTTGCGCTCTTGACAACAGGACCAATGGCGGCTATTACAATCCTCAACGCATCGTTTGCTTGGTATATGCGTGTGTTGGCCCCCATTGGTATGCTCAATTTCCTCAACTTATCCTCACATCATGGTATCCTCATTAAGGATGGGCGTGTTTTAGATATTCTCAAAAAAGTCGATACAATCGTCTTTGATAAAACGGGAACGCTGACATATGCGCAACCGCATGTGGGGCAGATTTATACCTGTGCTGACTATACAGCCGAAGAAATCCTGATGTATGCTGCTGCTGCTGAATATAAGCAGACACACCCCATTGCACTTGCAATTTTGGCAGAAGCCAATGCACGACAGATGCATGTTCCATCAGTAGATGAAGCTGACTACAAGGTTGGATATGGCATCAGTGTGCAGGTTGAGCATCATATCGTTCATGTTGGCAGCAGCCGTTTTATGGAAATTGAGGGGTTTGTGATTCCAGCAAAGCTTCAAAAAATTCAGGAGACAAGCCATGTGCAGGGGGTTTCATTGGTCATGGTCGCGGTGAATGGTATTGTATCGGGTGCGCTCGAAATGCGTCCAACCGTTCGCCCAGAGGCCAAAGCAATCATCGCACAGCTAAAGTCATCCTATGACCAGTCGATGTATATCATTTCCGGCGATCATGAGATGCCCACCCGTATGTTGGCACGTGAGCTTGACATTAAGAATTACTTTGCGGAAACACTCCCACAAGGAAAAGCTGATATCATTACAAAACTCCAAGCCGAGGGCAAAGTCGTCTGCTACATTGGCGATGGCATCAATGACTCAATTGCGCTCAAAAAAGCCCATGTCTCTATCTCCCTGCTTGGCGCATCCACCATTGCAACGGATACAGCACAGATTATCCTGATGAATGAGAACCTGAATCAGTTTACACAGCTATTTGATATTGCCCATGCATTTGACAAAAATCTCAATAAGACATTGATGATTTCAATCCTGCCAGGTGTTTTCATTGTGGGTGGTGTATTTTTCTTTCATCTTTCTCTAATTCAGTCGATTGTCGTCAATCGCATTGGATTTGCATCAGGGTTTTTGAATACCATGTTGCCATTAATCAAACACCATAGGCAGATAGCACTCAAAAGTAATTCCCCCCCAAATTAAAACATGCTAAT
>JBCCFC010001031.1:0-5071 GCA_039029935.1 Chloroflexota bacterium | reverse complement strand
CAAAAATAAATTTCGTATCCAAAAATGATTCATAACCACACCTCAGCCATCAACAGGTTTTATGCATAACGTGATTTGAACTCCTAATGAATAAGGATTTAATAAAACCGGAAACTTACAATTTTGTCATTCTTGCCTTCGCAGGAATCCAGCGTCGCACCAGTGGTAGATTCCTGCCTTCGCAGGAGTGACAAGTTTCGGGTTTTATTTTATCCGCGTTCCTAAAAAAATTGAGGAAACAGTCAAAAGCATTATGAATAGTATATCAAATTTTTTTATTCATATCAGGTCTTATCAACGGATTCGTTCTAGCTGGCTCTTTCTAACCGTCCTTACATTGATTACAGGTTTAACTATCACTAACAGCTCTCATGTAGCACCTAGTGTATCGGCCAGAACAAATATAAAGGAAACCACACAGGCAATGAATCTACCTGAAGGCTTTGTTATTGCCGATGTGGTGGGGGGATTGATATTGCCGACGGATCTGGCCGTTATGCCCAATGGCGATATGTTGGTGACGGAAAAGGGGACGGGGGACGGTAGATTTGGTATTGCCAATGTGCGGCTGATCAAAAATGGTCAGCTGATTGCCACGCCTGTGGTCAGTTTGCACACCAACGTCATTGACGATTCGGGGCTGTTGAGCATGGTATTGGACAATAATTTTGCGGACAATAATTACTTTTATGTCTGGTATGGGCCAGGGGCGCTTGCAAAACAAAAGGGACCCAACGACACATTTCGCCTCTCGCGGTTTACCTTTAGTCCAGAGACAGGGACAGCCCATCCCGACAGCGAAGTTGTTGTCCATGATGTTGTGCCTTGGACAGAATGGCACAATGGGGGTGGCATTGGCTTTGATGCAGATGGACATCTGTATATTGCGACGGGGGATATGTATGATGCCAATCTGCCGAATGACTGGACTGTGCGCAGTGGCAAAGTGTTGCGGATTCGCCCGACAAACACGGGGCATGTCATTCCCAGCGATAACCCCTTTTTAGGCATTGAAAATGTGCCAGCCGATTTGTATGCGCTTGGTGTGCGTAACCCCTTTCGGATGACGCGTCGCGAAAGCGACAAGGCACTCTTCTTTGCAGATGTGGGCAAATGGAACTGGGAAGAGGTCAATCAGGTGGAATACGACTTTAGTGTCGATTATGGGTGGCCCTTCCGCGAAGGTCTTTGTCCACAAGGGAAGGGGCTACCCTGTCTAGATGCACCAGAAGGGTTCACAGACCCGATGTTTGCCTATGAGCATGTTGATGAGCGCGGTGCGTTGACGGGGATGGCGTTCTATGAGGGTGACAGCTATCCCGAAAAATATCGTGGCAAGCTCTTCTATGTCGATAGCGAGCATCAGTATCTGGCGATGGTAGACGTCAGCGTGGACATCGAAGTCGAAGGTAGAGAAAACCCAATCCCAGAACAGATCGCCACAGGTGTTGGCTTTATTGTCGATATGGCCTATTATCGCAATAATCTCTATTTGCTCGACATTGCGCATGGCACGGTGAAAGTATTGTATTACACAGGGGAGCAGACCGTTGCCCCTGTCCTGCAGGTACAAACGTCTGAACAATCGGGCATCGCGCCGTTTAGTGTTTGGGTGGATGCACGTGACTCTTACAGCCCACGCAATCTACAGCTACGCTACATTGTGAATTGGGGTGATGGTTCACCAGAAATCATTAACGAGAACGGCTATCGTACCCATACCTACGAAGAGGATGGTGATTATCAGGCGACTATCCAGGTGCAAGACATCTTGGGTGCGCGGTCTGACCTGATGACCATGCGTGTCCGCGTTTTCTCTGGGGAAATGCCAAGAATTGTCTTTGCCAATGATGGGCGCGTCAATGCCGCCAGCTATATAGGCGGTGACCGCTGGACCTATACCGCGCAGCGTGATGTGGGTGTCACAGGGCTTGCTGCTGATCCCTACGAATGGAACGTCTACCTCTATCACAACGAGCATTTTCATCCGGTCATCGTTGGACAAAGGGGTGGCAATGGTGAGTTTGCGGTGGATCGACATTATCACAATGATGAAGTCAATGTCTGGTATCGGTTTGAGTTGGTGATGCATACGCAAACAAATCAAAAGATTAAAGTGCATCGTGACCTGCGTCCAACCTTTTCCACGATCAGCATTGATTCCATCCCACGCCCTGTTGACATCAAGATCAATGGCGTGAATCGTGGCACAACACAAAACCTTCGGCGCATTGAAGGCATGGTGCAGACGATTGAAGCTCCACAGACGATTATCTATGAGGGCAATGTAGGGACGTTTGAGCATTGGATTGTGGTCCCCAATGGCTGGCCGCTGACAGCTGCCGCTGTGTCAGACATGCAACCCAATCAGGAGATCGAAACCATTGCCGACGCTACCCTGCGTATTCCGGTCCCACAAGAGAATGTCACCTATCTTGCCAGCTATACAATGGTGGGACCCGCGCAAAATTTCTTCCTACCTTGGATTAGTCGATAATCAACTACAGTGAACGCATCGTAGGTCATCGCTCTCAGCGTGGCAAATTCTGGTTTAATCAAACCTGTCACACTGATAATGATGACCTACGGTTGTCAACCTCATCTTTTTTCATAGAATAGAAAAACTAATCAGCTTGTCAGCCAGCCAGCTTGTCAGCCAGTGTGCTGAGGTGCTGAAATGCTGAAGTGGTGAAAGCTTTTTTATTGACTAGAAAGTATAAACCAGTATCACAGATTGATTATCTGTGACGCAGGTAGCCAACCTGCGATACTGTAAGCAGGTTACAAAATGGATACGAATCAGCACAACAACACTGCCAACCGTCTTCTTGTCATCATTGCACTTGCCTATGTGTTGATTGTCATTGTGCGCCATGCCTGGCTGTCGGATGATGCCTATATCACGCTGCGGACGGTGGACCATTGGACCAACGGGTATGGGCCGGTCTATAACGTCGGTGAGCGCGTCCAAAGCTACACCCATCCGCTGTGGATGTTTGTGATTGCCATTCCCTATGCGGTGACCCAAGAGCCATACTTCACGGTATTGGGGACCTCCATGCTTGTCACCATGAGCGCATTGGCGATTGTTGTCTTCTGCATTGCTGAGGAAAAGTTCACGGGCGTCTGCCTCCTGTTGGCCTTGAGCTTGTCCAAAGCCTTTATCGACTATAGCACCTCTGGGTTGGAAAATCCGTTGACCTATCTACTATTGGCCTGTTACGGCTGGGTGCTGCTCAAAACGGAACTGAATAATCGCCATCATTTCATCCTAGCCCTTCTCTGTGCGCTTGGCATGTTAAACCGGCTTGACACCACGCTGCTCTTCTTGCCACCGCTGCTCTATTCACTGTGGCGTCAACTGAACTGGCCCCACATCAACTGGCTCCGCCTCATTCTCACAGCCGTCGGTCTACTCCCCATCATTCTATGGGAACTATTCTCGCTCATCTACTATGGCTTTTTGCTGCCTAACACGGCCTACGCCAAGCTCAACACGGGCATACCCCAGAGCGAACTGTGGCTCCAAGGCATCACCTATTATTTAGATTCGCTGATCCGTGACCCTATCACACTGGCACTCATCGTGATCGCCTTTGCCGTCATGCTGTTTCAGCCGCAAGGTATGGACAACTACGGACGTAGGCTGGCGGGCATGGTCGGCATTGCCCTTTATTTAGTCTACATCGCACGCATTGGGGGCGATTTTATGAGCGGTCGCTTCTTGGCCGCCCCCTGCTTTTTTGCGCTCATCCTACTGCCCAATCTCGTCAAACAGGGCTGGCAAGTAATCCCGCTACTGGCAATCATTTTTGTGCTGGGGTTAAGTTCACCCGCTCCTACATGGTCATCACCCGCCGTAAAAATGTCCCGTGATGAAATCATCAGCGAACGGGGCATTTCGGATGAGCGCGCCTACTATCGTGATAGCTGGCTGTTGGACCTACATCGACTAGGGCCAGCCCTATCCCTTGATGTAAAGCATGGCAAACATCGGCGTCAGGCATTGGAAGCACGAAATAGCCATAGAAAAATATTCATTGTTGGTTCAGCCGGACAACGCGGATATTTTGCAGGGCCAGATTTGTATGTATTTGATGATTTAGTACTAAGCGACCCCTTACGGGCTCGGATTCCAGCAATACGCGACATAAACTGGCGTGTTGGGCATTACACACGGGTAACACCAGAAGGATATCTCGAAACCATAGAAACAGGTGAAAATCAACTCAAAGATAAACGTTTAGCACAATATTACGAACACTTATCCCTGATTATTCACGATGAACTGTGGAGCATAGATCGCTGGAAAGCTATCATGCGGATGAATCTTGGACACTATGATCATCTGATTGACTTTGTGCGCTACCGCTACCCAAGTACACAAATTTTGCCAATCCAAGACATGAGCTATCGCCCTGTCCAAGGAGATCCTTGGCTTCATCCTGACATGCTAGTTTCCTCAGATAGTGGAATTATTGTTACTATTGATGACACATTTAAAAATAGCCAAATTTTAGAAATCAGCGTTGCCAGTCACAATCAATATCGTTTGGTGTACCGAAAGCAACAAAGTGTTGTTGCAACGCAGGTAATTCTGCCGACATATTTTCCACCAGCAGCGTTCATGAACCATCGACTGGTTATACCTGAAACAGCACAAGCTGTAGGATTTGACCAAATTCACCTCTTACCAGAATGGTCGCCCGAGTCGTTGGACGGGTTCATTGACGAAGAGATTGAGGAAATTGAGCGCGCTGATTTGTTTACCGTTGGTCAGATGAAATTATATTAGGGAATTTGCTAGCGTAGGAGTTTAAATATAAAAACGTTACTTGCATTTATAACAACAGTCGATTAGAATTAGCTCGTTGCCATGTTTAATACTTCTATTTTGTAATTTGGCTTTACGATAAATCTTTTTGTGATAAGATTGACATTAGCAAACTGCTAAATTCTCAAGGGAACAACAACATGATAGTCAATCTCAGAAAAATCAACGTTTGGCATCTCGTATTATGCCTTGCATCACTTTTGTTCTTCTGTTCTTTTTTTGACACATCAACAACTT
>JBCCFC010001030.1:0-5077 GCA_039029935.1 Chloroflexota bacterium | reverse complement strand
TCTGAGCTTGATTCCCTTCTTGCCTTGAACTTCCAGTCTTTCGAGAAAGTCCATTTTCTACCCGTTTAAAGTATAATCCGCCTGAGATAAATTTGGCAAGTAGACCGAATCCAAGCGATATGGCTAGATGTATAATCTATCGTTGCTTTTAGTCTAAATTCGTTTTATGGAAAAGAAAAAGGCACTGGGCGATTACCAGTGCCTTGAAGAAAAAAGACGGTTTATGCAGAAAAATTAGAGGCGTGTCATTGTTGGCAAGGGGGGCGTGTTAGAATCCATCCATACAACCCCATTCCATTTTTGTTGTGATGTTTTGACATAGAGAAAGTCAAGCAAGGGTCGAATGATGGAACGCCACTGGACACGTAGAAAACTGACCAAGCGTTTGCCTGTATCCAGCGTCTTAAAGGGGGCTAGAGCGGGTAGACCGCGCGGCTTTTTCAACAGAACAGGATCATCTGGTGCATTGATGTTTGTTGACTCGATGGTATGTGGCAGATGAGCTAACCACTGGATGCCATCACGACTAAATACATCATAGACACATGTTGACAAATCAGTTGAATTGATAAGGCCACTACCATGACAATCCCCTTCAATTGCAACAGGGATGGTATTGTTTGCATTGAGACTGTTTTGCTTGAGGCTGTTTTGCCTGAGACTGTATTTGTACTGTGTAACATAGCGAAACTCCTTAATCATGACGAAACTATTACTGGTATCCGGCGTGAATTCACGATACACATGATGCGTATTTTGATCTATGGGCGATACTGTACTCACAATTTTCAAAAGATCATCCACATCAGCGTCAACATTATGCGCAATCACATCCAGTTGAATCGGTGTCTTTGGTGAGGGTTGGATTGTGCTATGGGGGGTTGAGTGATGGGGAGCTATCGCATTGAGCAAGGCCAATTGTTCCAACCCAGCCTTTGCCAGCCGCAGTGTGGACGCACACTTGTTGCTCATCTGCACAAAGCGAACGGCATCGGCAATGACTACGCCATCGGCTCCTGCTGCCTGAAATTCCACATAGTTGGATGTTCCCGCCGCAAATTGATACGTCCCCAGTAGATTCCACCGTTCACCATTGATCTGTTGATTCATGCTGATAACCGTTTCTAACCCCTCGCCATCGTAGATGACAATCGGTGTATTTGATGCTCGATGAGGCCCATCTGTCCACCACGCATAGACATCATACTCACCACAGGTTGGCATATCCGGCATAAAGCGAACATGTTCTGCGCCTAATGACTGCTGACCATAGATGTAGTCAGTATCATAAAAACCGTTGATGATTGTACTAACATCCCAATCTCCAGTCATTGTTACCGCTGGCAGACCATCACTGTTATCAATAATCATGTCGCTCTGGGTATAATCAGGATGAAACCTCGTCCGCAAACGGTCATCTGAAAATAGGGCATATAGATTGCCATCCTCATCTGTGACAATAGAGCGCACCACAGATGGGTCAAAAGAGAGCTGTACCTCATGTCCCAAGACACCTTGTGCCTGTTTTTTATACAATTCAACCGTTTTCCACTCATGCTCATACAGCCACTCCCTCCTTGTCTTTGCATCGAGGGATGGTGGTGATAACGATGCCAACCATGTATCCATAGGTCCCCAATCAAAGGTCACATCTCCCTGCAACTGCTGATCCACAAAACCAGATTGATTGGCAATATAGAGCGGTGTTTCTGTCCACACAAAGGCATTACCAGAGCCAATCTTGTCGTCCTGCTGATCGAATAGCCCTTTGTTGATAACAAACTCTAGCTTCGCCACATCCTGCACATTTGCAATCGAGCCAAGCTCAATCTCAATATTTTGTAGCCGATTTCCATGAAGGTAGAGCGTTTGTAGACGGGCAAGGTTGCTGATTTCCGGTGGCAGTTCAGTCAATTGGTTATTGCACAAGTCTAGCTTGGTTAGGTTGGATAGATTGCCGATTGTTGGTGGAATTGTCGCAAGCCGATTTCCGCCAAGCGATAGATGGGTTAATTTTGCGAGCAGACCAATTTCGGATGGCAAACTGTGCAACTCATTGCTTTGAAGATGAAGCGATACCAATTTGGACAGATTTCCAATCCCTGGCGGTATGGTGATGAGTTGATTATGGTTCATTTCTAGCATCCTTAACTCTGTAAGCTCCCATAACGCCGATGGCAGGCTACGAAATTGATTGTTGCTAAGACGCAACTCCGTCAACTTTGTGAGATGGTTCAGCTCGGCGGGAAGTCTAGAGAGTTCATTTTCGCTCAAATCAAGAATTTTTAAGGCTGTCAGATTCCCCAACTCCGCTGGTAACGGACCACTCAACTCGTTCTTATACGCATGGAGTCGTACAAGATTTGATAGATTGCCAAGCTCTGGCGGGATCTCTCCACTAAGTTGATTACTCGCCAGATATAAAAAGGTCAACTTTGAAAGATTGCCAAGTTCGGATGGCATGTTCCCCATTAAGTAATTGTCATCAAGCCCAAGATAGGTCAAGCTCGAAAGATTACCAAGCTCGGATGGAATGCTGCCGATTAACTGATTGTTGCTCAGGTCGATTGCTGTGATATGAAAACGCGGCTCTTCTGTTAAAGATGAGGCGTTAATCTCACCATCCGGCAACCATTTGAATACTTGCATGCTATCATCGGGGTCTACTCTCGCTACCTCATTTTCATGTTCCAAAATAGGGTACACGGCATCGGCTCCGATATCATGTTTGTTCGCTCGATGCCACAATGCATCAAACAAATTACCCCACCGACTTGCAGGAATCGCAAACAGGTGATTGGGGCTGATGTATTTTGGTTGCATTGAACATCCATCCATTGAGCAAAAGCCAATGTCCAGCCAATCGATTTTTGGCTCAACCGCACGTAATGCATCGTGGAGTACCATGTTCAACGCTTCGGGTGTAAGCGTTGAAAGATCATCAGATAGCAGCCAGTCCAACGCTTCATCATGTTCAGAGTCTCCAGACTGCATTGTATTGTCTGGATGTGTTGTGTTAGCAGCACAAGTCACACCATACCAATCACAAGGGGTTGATGTCTCTAACCAACCATCGTTATGACGCCATTGATCACCATTGGTGCTTGTGTATAGCGCAACCAGTGCTTTGCACTCATGCACTGGAATACTGCGTACACTTGCGCAGTCAAATGGCATACTCGACTCATTCGTTTTGGCACTCATATAGTGATATGTAGCTATTGGGGCGGTATGCGTCTCTGCAATTTGTTTTGATTGCGATTCCAAAAGACGTTTTAAGCGCGTTGGGATCAAATCATACGAGCCGCTCTCATACACTTGCCTTGAACTGCGTGTTGCATGAAGAATACGATAGTAACTCTCTTCTTTTTGTACACTAACAGGCATCCATTCATCGCCACCGCGCACAAAAGACTGAACACTGGCAAAGGATACCGCGTCGTAAAAATGCCGATTGCTATCTGCTCGTACCATCATCTTTACAACATCCGCATCATGAATACCGACATTCCGACTATCCAATGTCATATCTTGGAGATTTGGCAGTGTACGCGGATCAACCGGAATAAAGTTGGTATCTGATGAGGCAATCTTTATATGGTCTGTTTTGCTAATCTGACTGCCGTTCTGTGGGATGGGTGGCAAATTGGTCAATAGACCCGACCCCACAATCCACCCCACACACAACAACATTAGCCCATAGTGCAGGCTACGTGTCATGCGTGTCGGAAAGCCTGCCACTATCCGCTCGCCTACTGCCGCACAATTTTCAACAGCAGATTGAACAGACCGTTCAATCCGATGAAATCCGACAGCCCCATCGCCAGAAAACGGGTTGCGCCAGAAAGCACGATAGAAAAGCAGGGCAGTCAACATAGCAATGATCATCGGCATCAGGGCTGCAAACCAAGCATACAGGGTCGCCATTGTCTGCTGAATATGTGTATAGACTTGTTGAAGCCACTTCTTACGAGGGTCTGTTTCCTCAACAACAGCAACAATAGGCGCAATCGGGATGGCGTTCATTTTGACCAGAGGCGGGTGGCTGTAAAAAAGCTCTTTGTGTCCATAATGCTTTTGTGGATAAAGCCCAATCTCTGGCTTCCCCCAAGGAGCGGGCTCATAATCAGGGTGTATACCTATTGGACAAGCCAAGAATTTCCCGGTACAGCTTGGAACCTTGTCATTAACAACCGTTATGCCCTCTGGCAATACAGGAGGCAGTGATGCCTCGTTCTGCAACCGCTGTCCCGAACCCGTTGAGCATGGCACAAGGTACAAGCTGAGGAGCAAGATAAACAGCAGGAACAGGCGGTGTCGCAACCACGCGATCCAAGAGCGTACAACACTCCGTTGTGGCAGGGGGCGGTCGAGCATGAGTACTAGCCGATTGATATTGATGTTGAGAGCCTTGGCAAGTTTCTCCAACGTTTCTTGCTCAATTTGATCAGATGGACATAAACCAGACTCTAAATCGACAATCATGTCGAGGGATAGCCCTGTTTTCTCAGCCAGTACACGCATGGAAAGATTTGCATAACTCCTTTGCGCGTGCAGAAAACGCCCAAGATCACGTGCAGCCTGATCGCTCTCTTTTGGTTGTGGGTCAGACTTTAAATACCGACTGTTGCGGTCGAGTACAATTGACCCAATGTCTTTGGGGGAGTTTGTGTTTAATTGGTTCATGATTTGTTATTTCCTCAGTATAAAATTCAAAAAACCTATCTTTCCTTGCGATGGGTCAGAGCCAATGTGTGTATTGATGTATTTCTGAATTTTGGTTTTCGCCCTGCTATGAATCTGCCGAACGGTTCCTGGTTTTTTGTTGATTCGTTGACCAATCTCGTTGCTGTTTAGGCTTTTATAATAGATAAGGTCAATCACCTGTTGCTCAACTGGTTTGAGCAAACCGACGGCTTCTGTCAATAGACTATCCGCTCGCATTTGCATCTCGTGCATCTCCTCTGGTTTCGACATGTCTATCTCCATACCCTCCTCATCTAAGGACAGCTTATATTGAATATAGTCCATAAACCTTTCCTCACTAAAGTCATCCCCCCAATCAATGACAATTTCT
>JBCCFC010001029.1:0-5080 GCA_039029935.1 Chloroflexota bacterium | reverse complement strand
GCATGAGTTATGTAGTACCCATTATAAAGGATCTAGAGGATGTCTCAGATTAAACAAGACGCATTAAAAAAATTTAGTTCGTATAATGCTCATATCGCAGTGATTGGGCTTGGCTATGTGGGGCTACCCTTGAGTGTGGCTTTTGCCAAGGCTGGCTATGAGGTAACAGGAATTGACGTTGACCCCACTAAGGTTGATTCAATTAATGAAGGGGAATCGTACATTGAGGATATCCCGAATGATGTATTAGGTCCACTGATTGATAGGGTGGGGCCTGGCAGTTTAAAAGCTTCCACTGATTATTCAATTTTGCAGGAATGCGATGCTGTTTCGATCTGTGTACCAACACCATTGGATAAAACGGGCGAACCTGATATTTCCTATATTGTGGATGCTAGCGAGCAAATTGCCCGCTATTTACATCCCGGTATGACAATTGTGTTGGAATCGACAACGTATCCTGGTACAACAAGAGATGCAATTCTGTCTAGGTTGGTGCAATCCACCGCAGAAAACCAACTGGGACACAATCAGAATAATGATGCCGTAGAGGTTGATTTGTCACCTAAAATGGTTGCTGGACAAGACTTTTTCCTTGCTTTTTCACCAGAACGTATTGATCCTGGACGGACAGATTGGACCGTTGAAACCATGCCCAAAGTCATTGGCGGCATCACACCTGACTGCTTAGAGGTTGCACAAGCCTATTATGGTCAGGCAGTTGGAACGCTTGTACCCGTTTCCTCTCCAGATGCCGCCGAGATGGTAAAGCTATTTGAGAATACATTTCGTTCCGTGAATATTGGTCTTGCAAACGAGCTTCTGTTGATGTGTGATAAGCTTGGGTTGGACGCTTGGGAGGTCTTAGAAGCCGCTGATACCAAGCCGTTTGGGTTTATGAAGTTTACACCTGGTCCAGGGCTAGGAGGACATTGTATTCCGATAGACCCACACTATCTATCATGGAAGATGCGTACTTTGGAGTACAACGCCCGCTTTATCGAATTGGCAAGCGAAATTAACACAAGCATGCCCGAATATTGGACACACAAGGTTCAAGACAAACTCAATGAACAACGTAAACCTGTCAATGGCAGCAAGATTCTCGTTCTTGGCGTTGCCTACAAAAAGAATGTAAGTGACATGCGCGAATCACCAGCACTTGATATCATTCATCTCTTAAAAAATAAAGGTGCGTTTGTCGATTACCACGATCCACATGTGCCGTCATTTCAGTACGAGGGATTAGATATGACCTGTGTACCCGATTTAGATACAAAGCTTGTCGATGCTGATTGTGTCGTCATTGCGACTGACCATTCTGCCTACGATTGGCAAGAGGTTGTCCAAAAAGCAAAATTATTGGTTGATACTCGCCATGTAATATAAAATAGAGTGTGAGAAATACTCGGTTAATTATTTGGGATAACCATTGGAATAACACCTAAGACAACAATTACAAAAGTGGTTCAACAGGATAGCGTGCTGTATAGATACGAGGTCTCAATTGCCTACCATGCTCCTTGCCTAGTCTATTATCTGAAATTCAGTAGAACCGAAAGTGAAAAAATTTAACGATTCATATGTCATCTTATATTCGTTCACATCTAAAACAGTTGGAATCTGAAGCGATTTTTGTCATGCGTGAAGTTGCTGCACAATTTGAACGGCCTATGCTACTCTTTTCCGGCGGCAAGGACTCAATCGTGATGGTACACTTGGCACGCAAAGCATTTTATCCGGGAAAGGTACCTTTTCCACTGATGCATATTGATACAGGGCACAACTTTGCCGAGACGCTTACGTTTCGCGATAACTTGGTCGAGACAATTGATGCACAACTGATTGTTCGTTATGTACAAGATTCCATTGATCAAGGGCGTGCCATAGAAGAGGAAGGGCCAAATGCAACACGTAATGGTCTTCAAATTGTGACATTACTGGATGCATTGGCTGAATTCAAGGTGGAAGCGGCATTGGGTGGTGCTCGGCGTGATGAAGAGAAGGCGCGTGCAAAGGAACGTTTCTTTTCGCACCGTGATGCCTTTGGACAGTGGGACCCCAAAAATCAACGGCCAGAACTTTGGACTTTGCTCAACGGACGGAAGAAACCCAACGAGAATTTTCGCGTATTTCCGATCAGCAATTGGACGGAAATGGATATCTGGCAATATATCCGCAGCGAGGGTATCAAGATTCCATCACTCTATTTCTCTCATGATCGCAAAATTTTGACACGCGATGGTGTGATGTTGGCCGCATCTGACATCGTGCAACCACAGCCTGGTGAGTCTGTTGAAACCAAACAAGTTCGTTTCCGTACCATCGGCGATATGACATGTACGGGGGCTGTTCTATCCGAAGCCAATACACTAGATGATATTATTCATGAAGTCGCATCTGCTCGTGTCACAGAACGAGGTGGGCGTGCAGACGACAAACGTTCCGAAGCAGCGATGGAAGATCGAAAGAAGCAGGGGTATTTTTAAACCATGAGTACTGTAACTGAAACACTAGATATAAATAATCAAAGCCTGGAATTGAACTCGATAGCTGCTGAGGTAATGCACGAAAATGCGGATGACTATCTGTCGATGGATTTATTGCGTTTTACAACCGCAGGCAGTGTAGATGACGGTAAGAGTACGCTCATTGGGCGATTACTCTACGATAGCAAAGCCATCTTTGAGGATCAGCTAGAGGCCGTCGAAAGAGCCAGTCAGAATCGCGGTGATGAGCAAGTTGACCTGGCTTTGTTGACCGATGGCTTGCGTGCGGAACGTGAACAGGGCATCACCATTGATGTTGCCTATCGCTATTTTGCCACACCGAAACGTAAATTTATCATTGCGGACACACCCGGTCACATTCAATACACACGTAACATGGTCACGGGCGCATCGACAGCCGAGCTTGCCATTATTCTGATCGACGCCCGTAAAGGTGTTCTAACCCAATCGAAGCGACACGGATTTTTGGCGTCACTGTTGCAGATTCCGCATGTACTGGTCGCAGTCAACAAGATGGACTTAGTTGACTTCGAACAGAATACATACGACCGTATCGTGAGCGAATTCTCGGACTTTGCAACAAAACTATCCATCTCTGGCTTAACCTTTATCCCTATCTCTGCTTTGATGGGTGATAACGTTGTCAACAAAAGCGACAAGACGCCTTGGTATGAAGGACCAACACTGCTCCATCATCTGGAAACGGTGAACATTGGTGCGAGCCGCAATCTTGTTGATTTCCGTTTTCCTGTTCAAACCGTCATTCGACCGCATCAGGATTTTCGTGGGTTTGCTGGACAGATTAGTTCTGGTCGTATTACCCCCGGTGAAGACATTGTTGTATTGCCGTCAGGACACACAAGCAAAGTGGCATCGATCAGCACGTTTGATGGTGATTTGGCCGAAGCCGCTGCGGGCGATTCTGTCACGCTTACCTTAGCCGATGAGATTGATATCAGTCGGGGTGACATGATTGTGCGCCGACAAAACTTGCCCCACGTTGCCAACCAATTGGAGAGCATACTCTGTTGGATGCATGATGAGCCGATGCAACCTCAGAAGTCCTATATTCTACAGCATACATCGCGCCAAGTGCGAGCCTATATCTCAGAGATCAATTATCGCATTGATGTGGATACGATGCACCGTGAAGATGCTGAGACATTTCATCTGAATGAAATTGGCCGTGTCAAGCTGACCACAACGCAGCCGCTCTATTTTGATCCATATCAACTGAACCGTGAAACAGGCAGTTTTATTCTGATTGATCCGGACCATAATTGGACAGTCGCCGCTGGCATGATCCGCCGCCGCGCACGGGACCTCGAAGAGGTGGTCTCCTCAGAAACACAACGGCAAAAGTCCGAAAATGTGGTTTGGGAAACCATGGCCGTCACGCGGGAACTTCGTGAGCGTCGTAATGGTCACAAAGCGGCAGTTCTGTGGTTTACGGGATTATCTGGCTCTGGTAAATCGACTGTAGCAAAGCTGTTGGAGCGTAAACTGTTTAATATGGGTTGCCAGACGGTTGCTTTGGACGGGGATAATGTCCGACATGGCCTCAATGGTGATCTTGGGTTCTCGGATGCGGATCGTAAGGAGAACATTCGTCGTGTATCCGAGGTGGCACGTCTCGCTTTTGATCACGGTAGCCTGACACTTTGTACATTCATTTCTCCATTCCGAGCAGATCGCGATTTTGCGCGGTCGCTACTGCCAGAAAGTCGTTTCTTTGAAGTGTATGTGAAATGTGATATTGAGGTGTGCAAACGGCGTGATCCCAAGGGCTTGTATGCCAAGGCGTTGAGCGGCGAGATTCCACAGTTCACGGGCATCTCATCACCCTATGAAGAGCCAGAGAATGCAGAGCTAGTGGTTGAGACGGATATTCACAGTGCTGAGGAGATTGTGGATACGATTATTGAAGAGCTGACACGGCAGGGAATTTTGCTAGCGGTAGCATAGAGTTTTGACGCGCGAATATTGAAGTCGCAGCCCATTGCGATAATACAACGATGTCGTTGTATTATCGCAATGGGCCTTTATTTTTTCTAAATTTCATTGTTTCGAGGAGATAATTCGCTTATTTTGAATAGTTCATCCCCAAAATCGAGAGATTTTGGATGAAATTTTGTCTAAAATCCAGTCTCTGGCTTTACAAGCAGCGTCGTTGCTACTAAAATAGAGCTACAATTAATCCTTGAAAAACGAGTCAGAAATTTCTGGCTTGATAGAGGTACAGTCGTGGTTTCTGAGAAAGACATTGCGAAAGGGATAGAAATGAGTGATATAAAAGTAAAGCGAGAAAGAATTCTGGGTATTCTCAATCATATATCTCCGTTGAGTGAAACAGATTCCGAATTTATTACAGAGCAACTTGAAAAAGTTGATCAACCGAAGGCCTTAGACCGACTAGTCAACGCTGCGTTGGATTCAAGCCGAACAGGTCTGACAAAATTTATTATGCAGTTGCTGTCGGAATCGGAAGAGAAAGTGTCTAAGCGTTGAGCATTCTGAAAGTGTTCGCGGCATACACACCATCTTGATTACAATATCTGGAATAAAAAAAG
>JBCCFC010001028.1:0-5081 GCA_039029935.1 Chloroflexota bacterium | reverse complement strand
GCTGTGGCTGCAATAATCGCATCTCCTACCGACATTTTCCGTTGCTGTCGTAACTTTACAACTTGTTCTAAGATAGGTTGCGAAATAGGGATCACCTGAAGTGTTTCAAAAATTTTGGTTAAATCTTGTTCAGCATCCGGTGTCATTTGATGATAACCAAGGACCTCCAGATAACTGATAGCGGAAACCGCAGGGGCATGTTCTGCTATCAATTTACGCAAATGTGGGAATTCGGCTTTACCTGTGTAGATGACGATGTTGCTGTCCACTATCATGGGTTATTCTCTCCCGAATAGCGGACGATCTTCACGAATTTCTCGTTGCCAAGCAACAGGGTCTGTAATCTCGGCAAAGTCCCCTCTATCAGCTATTCTTTGGAAAATGTCTGCTGCACGTTGGCCGCGAGTGAGTCCATCAACTATCTCTAGATCTTCATTGTCAATAGGCTCTAGATCGTCAGCATCTACAACCTTCTCTTCTTCAATAACAAACGAGTATGAATACTCTTCTTGATTGAGTGTTGACAACAGAAAATGTATTATATTAATTTTCTCTTTTGACGGTAAAGATTCAATCCCCGGAAACATTTCTTTATACGACATTTTCACCCCCTAACTTTCTCACATAACGATTCGATGAAATGATCTCAATACATCTAACAGTCATTTCATCGAATCATTCTCATATTAAAACCGTCCCTCTACTCCATCGTCGCACTCAAATACTCAACCACATCACGGAACGAGATGATCCCTGTTGGGCGGTCATCATCATCCACAATCGGCAGATGCCGGAAACCATGTACAGACATCAGATGCACCGCATGGGCGATCTGCTCATCGAGCTTGATGGCGATGGGGTCGGCTGTCATGAAGTCATTGAGCCGCACCGAGGTCAAATCATCAACCACACCTGTCACACGCATCAACACATCTTTCTCGGTGAAGATACCCAGCATCTTGCTGTCATCATCGGTGACGACCATACAGCCGATGTTGTGGCGGTTCATCTGGTTGATGGTGCGGGCCAAGGTTGCATTGGGTGAAACCGTGATTGGCACATTTGGCTTCAACGCCTCAATCGTGTTTGAGATGAGGGCGTCCTGGACAGCCGATGCTGCATCCTCGTCTTGTGCATCAATCGTGTCCACATACTCTTCATCCAACTGCATCGACATGCCACCTTGGACCTCTGCCGTCACCTCCTCGCGCTCAGTCACAGTCCATAGGTCTGAGTCACGATAGAGTGTGTTGAGATCACCAACACCTTTGGTTTCCTGAGCCACGCTGACCTGTTCCATCAGTTGTCCTGCGTAATCCGGCTTGCGTACATCACGAATGACACCCATTGGTGCTGGAAACTCTGGATATTCCATGCTGCTGAGAATAAAGGCAAGTTCTGGCGACGTAGCGTCGTGAATGATCACGTCATCAATATCGTTTTCATCCTTGAGGTCGAACACCTCTGGGCGGAAGCCGTTGAGCCGAATCCCTTTGTCACGATTTTTGCCAAAGACCATGGGCTTGCCATGTTCCAAATAGAGAATGTTATCATCACGTGTGCGGCGGTCATCCAGACCTTCCCACTCGGTTGGGTTGAAGATGACACAGTTCTGATAAATCTCGACAAACGATGTACCAGGATGAGCGGCTGCGCGTTCCAGTACCTCACCCAGATGCTTGGTGTGTGCATCAATCGAGCGTGCCACAAAGGTCGCTTCCGCTGCGAGAGCCATCGCAATTGGGTTGAGTGGTTGTTCAATCGACCCCATTGGAGATGACTTTGTTTTGTGACCCACGCGTGATGTGGGCGAGAATTGCCCCTTGGTCAGCCCATAGATGCGGTTGTTGAAGAGCAAAATGTTGAGGTTGATATTGCGGCGAATCGCATGAATCAGGTGATTGCCACCAATCGACAACCCGTCACCATCACCCGTCACCACCCAGATGTTGAGGTCTGGATTGGCAATCGCAAGCCCAGTCGCCAACGTAGGCGCACGCCCATGAATACTATGAATGCCATAGGTGTTCATGTAATAAGGGAATCGACTGGAACAGCCGATGCCAGAGATGAAGACTATTTTTTCTTTAGGGATGCCCAAATCAGGCAGGACCTTTTGCATTTGGGCCAGGATGGAATAGTCGCCACATCCTGGACACCAACGAACCGTTTGATCCGACACAAAATCTTTACGGGTTAATTTAATGGGTGTTGTTGTCACCGCCCCATTATTTTTTGCATTTGTTTTTTCTTTTACAGCAGTTGCCATTTTTGTTTTAATTCCTTATTTTTACTACCCACAAGGACGATCTACGGCGGTTACTACTACGGTAGTTATTACATCGCCCTAAAAGGACGGTCTACGGTTCTTACCGACATACCGACCACCGAATTACCGACCACCGACTTACAGACCCAATGCCTTATCAATCTCCACACGAACATCGGCAATCTTCAATGGTCGTGCGTTTAGGTTCCGATGGGAGATGACCTTTCGAGCAAACTGCCCCTGAATCAGGAACGCCAGTTGGCCGTTGTTCAACTCTGGGATGAGCACATTCTCATAGCGTTCCAATACTTCGCCAAGGTTGCGCGGGAATGGGTTTAAGAAGCGCAGGTGTGCGTGGGACACGGAATGACCAGCCGCAATCGACTGTGCGACCGCTGTACGAATCACACCATAGGTTCCCCCCCAGCTCAACACGAGCAGTTTGCCCTTGTTTGCACCAAAGACTTCCTGCGGTGGAATAATACCTGCCTCTTCGCTCGCCAAACGCGCCACCTTTTCGGCTCTGTCCAAAATCATGTGTTCATTATGCATTGGATCGTAGGAGACATTGCCTGTATTCGGGGCTTTGCTCAAACCACCAACACGGTGTTCCAGACCAGGTGTCCCCGGTAATGCCCATGGTCGCGCCAGAGACTCCTCATCGCGCTCATAAGGAAGGAATGGACCCGGCTTGGTATGCGCTTGCGGATGGCTGACTGGAATCTCGGCAATGTCATTGGCATCTGGCAGTTTCCAAGGTTCGGCACTGTTTGCCAAGAAGCCTTCGGACAGAATGAAGACGGGTGTCATGGCGCGGATGGCAAGCTTGGCAGCGTCAATGGCGGCATCGAAACAGTCCGACGGGCTTTGCGGTGCAACCACTGGAATCGGACTTTCACCATTGCGTCCAAAGAACATCTGCAATAGGTCCGATTGCTCTGTCTTTGTGGGTTGACCTGTGCTGGGTCCACCACGTTGAACATTGACAATAATCATGGGCAACTCGAGCATCATGCCCAGGTTGATGGCCTCGCTCTTAAGCGCAATTCCTGGTCCCGCTGTCCCCGTGACAGCCAATGCACCGCCAAAGGCTGCGCCTAAGACAGACCCCATCGCCGCAATTTCGTCCTCGGCTTGGAAGGTGCGTACATCAAAATTACGCAGCGCCGCCAACGAGTGCAAAATATCGCTGGCTGGTGTAATCGGATAGGAGCCATAAAAGAGTGATTTGTCCATCTTTTTGGCCGCTGTCACCAAGCCCATTGCCAATGCTTCATTCCCCGTCACTTTGCGGTAGGTTCCTGGTGGCAACGAGGCTGGGCGGACCCGATAGCGGCGTTGGAACGTTTCCGTGGTTTCGCCAAAGAAGTAACCCGTCTGCATGGCCTTGAAGTTGGACTCGGCGATGATGGGTCGGCGGGCAAATTTCTTAAAAAGCCATTCTTTGGTTGTGTCCATCGAACGGTCAAACATCCAGAAGGTCAAGCCCAGCGCAAAGAAGTTCTGACAGCGGTCACGCTCTTTGGTGGACATGTCTTTGAACTCTTTGAGTGCTTCACGGTTGAGGCTTGTCAAAGGAACTTTGATGACTTGGTAGCCTGCCAGTGAGTCATCATCCAATGGATTGCTGGCATAGCCTGCTTTGCTGAGGTTGCCCTTGGTGAAGGCATCGGTGTTGACAATGATCGTGCCTTGGCGTTCCAGTTCGGATAGACTGGCTTTGAGTGCGGCTGGGTTCATCGCCACCAGCACTTGGGGCGCATCACCGGGTGTCAGCACATCACGGCTGGAGAAGTGTACCTGAAATCCACTGACCCCTGCCAATGTACCTGCTGGTGCGCGAATTTCCGCTGGGAAGTCGGGCATGGTACTGATGTCATTGCCCAACACAGCCGACGTATTGGTAAACTGTGTACCCGTCAACTGCATACCATCACCAGAGTCACCCGCAAAACGAATCGCAACGGATTCTACTTCTTCAAAAATCGGAGCAGTTACGCTCATGGTTGCTTTTGTCCTTTCTTTTCACTTGTTATAAATCTTAGTAGGCAGTGAAGAGTGAACAGTGATTAGTGAACAGTGATTAGTGGTTAGTGAACAGTGATTAGTCATTAGTCATTAGTGATTAATACACCATCACACCATCACACCATCACACCATCACACCATCACACCTCACCCACCCTCTGGGTTGTCTGGGAAACGGTCTGATTCCAGAGGTCGGTTCAAGATTTCGACTGGATATCGAGCTGCCAAGTAGCTGATGACTGCTTGGTGGGTCATATTACCAACAATGGTTCCGTCGGCTTTGACGGCTGGCAGATTACGAAAATGGTTGCTATTCATCAATGTTAATGCTTCTGCTGCAGATGTTTCGGGAGTGACCGTGATTGGGTTGGTGGTCATTACACTGTCAATCGACTGCGCCAGCGCATCCGGTTCTGTCGAGACTTTGCGTAAGGCGTCACGCTCGGTAAAGATACCAATCAGCGTGCCTGCATCATCGACAATCAGACAGACATTGTGCCGCTCTTCACGCAACTTCGTCAATGTGTCACGCACCGATGAACCACTGGTCATCAAAGAAAAATCAGATAAATCCAAATGACTTACCTGCTCTTCCTGTAATTCGGTCGCTAGGCTCATAAAAAAGCTCCTGAACTAAAACTGTAGTGGTCAAATTCACGTCGCAGGGGCGTAACCATGCGGTCGTACGTTCGGTTAAGCGTCGGGCGACCGCAAGGGTACCCCCCTACGAGTGTGTTTAAGGTGTTGCTGACCAGTAAAAAAATTCTAAAAAAAAGTTTTATAT
>JBCCFC010001027.1:0-5087 GCA_039029935.1 Chloroflexota bacterium | reverse complement strand
TAAGTCACCCCTGCGAAGGCCAGCATCCACTCTGGTATGACGTTGATTCTTGGCCTCGTAGGAATGACAAAATGAGCTGGTCAAACTGTTCAAGCTGTTACTGACCATTACACTTATTTGATAGAAACAATCCATCTCTCGTCATTCGTTTTGTACATGCTTAAGACGAATACACAGATATATGAACGCTCATCAAAGCTTGTGACAGGTTTGCAATCTGTGTTATGATTGGTGATATAGACTGATACGCCATTCTGTGATATAAGACACCTTGTTATTGAAATTGTATTTAACTTTTTGAAAAAGTAAGAAATTGAGAATAAATTTCGTAAAAAGTGTCTAAAATAAACACGTTGAAAGTGTAGAAAAGAATGAAATACGGTAAAGGTAGAATACATAGCAGATGAACCTTTTGCAAATATATAAAAATAGCTTACAAAATATATGGATACGTAGAAAAAGACAAAGGACTCGGCTACCAAGCACCGCCCCAAAACAAGGTAAAAGGTTAGTATCCATATTGATATCAGCAAATACACAGGCACAAAATCCGACCAAAACTTCTCTGGCGGAAACTGCCTCAACCGCAAACCGACTCATTACTTTACCAAACTTTTTTATGCAAACAGACTTGGCAAGCGATGGCAAAAAATTTGATCAGGATAAAGTATATTTGGCGATCTCACTGACAAGTCTGGGACTATTGTTTGGAGGCCGCATTGCCCCGCTCCTATACCCATTAGGGCTATTGACTCAGATAGTTGCAGTCTATCCATTTATTATAGCTGGTGTGCGCGCACTACTCTATGAGCGACGCATCACCCTGAGCGTGATTGACATGATTGTGGCACCCGGTATGTTTTTGGCCGGATATACCTATGCAGGGGCAACGGCCATTGTCCTGATTTTCTTAAGCAAGGTGATTCTGAAAAAGACCGAGGATCACTCCAAGCAAAATATGGCAAATCTATTTGGCGATTTGCCCAGCACGGTTTGGGTAATCGTTGAGGGGCAAGAGGTCCGGATTCCGTTGGAGCAACTTCAGACAGGCGAAAGAATTGTGGTTCACGCTGGCGGGATAATCCCTGTTGATGGTGTCATTGTTGGTGGCATTTGCACAGTTGATCAACGGATGTTGACAGGCGAGTCTCAGCCCATCGAAAAAGAAGTAGGGGATAGTGTGCTGGCGGCAACGACGCTGCTGGCAGGACGTGTCGAGATTGCGGTCGAAAACGCTGGCGCGGAAACCACCGCCGCCCAAATTACGACACTCCTGACAAACACCGCCGACTTTAAGCTCAATGTCCAGTCACGGGCCGAGGCGTTGGGCGACCGTTTTGCGCCGTTGACGTTTGTGCTGGGTACAGTGGCATGGCCTCTACGTGGGGTGCAAAGTGCGCTGGCTCTCTTCTTTGGGGGTGGATTGGGCTACAACATGCGTTTTTCGGCCCCATTGAGTATGCTCAATGCGCTCACAATAGCCCTGCGCTCTGGCATCTTGGTCAAAGATGCACGGTCATTTGACTTCTTCAAAAATATAGACACGGTTGTCTTTGATAAAACGGGGACGTTGACTGTTGAGCAACCTCACGTCGGTGAAATTTATGTGTGGAACGAAAATCATGGTATGACAGATGACACTGCCAGTTCAGAGCAGGTTTTGATCTATGCCGCAGCCGCAGAATCACAACAAAGCCACCCGATTGCCAAGGCTATTTTGGCAGAGGCACGGGGACGCAACCTGACACTGCCGCCAATAGATAACAGCCGTTATGCGATTGGGTTTGGCCTCTATGTCGTGTTGTCGGCAAACACACCCAACAATGAGGAGATAGCTGTTCATGTGGGGAGCCGACGCTTTATGGAGATGGAAGGCATTGAGATACCTGCCGATGCGCAAACCATCCAAACAAAAAGCCAACAGCTAGGATATTCTTTGGTCATGGTTGCCATTAATCAACAATTTCGCGGCATGATCGAATTAGTGCCGACAATTCGACCGGAAGCGTCCAACATCATCCAGCAGTTGCAAGCGATGGGCATGGATATCTATGTCATCTCCGGAGACCAAGAGACGCCAACGCAAACGTTGGCCGAGGAACTGAGCATTGAGCATTACTTTGCCAACACACTGCCCGAGCAAAAGGCTGAATACATTCAACAGTTACAAGAAGAGGGACGCACTGTCTGCTTTATTGGGGATGGCATCAACGACACTGTTGCGCTTAAACAGGCCGATGTCTCTGTCTCGATGAGTGGGGCCTCCTCAATTGCGACTGATGCGGCACAGATTATCCTCATGGACGCCAGCCTGAGCCAATTTGCCCGACTCTTTAAAATCGCTGATTCTTTTGAACGCAATATGCAGGTGAATCTATGGATGACAGCGATACCGAGTTTGGTGTGTATTGGTGGCGTTTACTTTCTTCATTTTGGCATCATCTCCGCCATTGCCCTGTACAATATTGGTTTGGTGGCTTCGGTTGTCAATTCAATGCGACTGCGGCTTCAATCTGTACGATAGAATACATTCAACAATCCAGGTGACTTCTGCTCTTTTGCCAAATATCTGTGCGCGCTCCAATTTAGCATGTTATTTATTCAGCATTCTGTTCTACGCAATGAGGGCCTCGTAAACTTTCGTATGGAAGTGATGAACCGCGTATTCGCTTTCATTGCTCCGTTCAGGGTCAATCATATAACGGCCCTGATCAAAGCCAAACGATTTTAACCCTTGTTGGGTCGTTAGATTCAGCTCAATGTCTTCTGGCCCAAGCTGGTCGTTCATCCAGTCTCTAGCAGCGACCGTGAGCGGTGTTTCCTCTCGGTCTGGCACATAATACCCAAAGCGCAGCAATGTCTTCTCCGCCTCTAACGGAATGACTAAGAACGTTGCAACATAGTCAACATACGGAACACAATAGATGGCCGTATTTGGAAACAACCATGTGTTGATGAAGTGATCTGTCTGATAAGGTGAATCGCCGATTTCTACACCATAAACTTCCGTTAACCCCGGCTTTGGGGGTCCCATCAAAGCCCACCAATTATCGTGGACTTGGGGCAAAAATTGTTTGAAGTCCAGCATGTGAGTCAACTCTTTGTGTGCTGGGCCTGAAAGCATTAAGTGATAGGCCTCAATCCCATTATCCATTGCGACTTTCCAATTGATGGGTGCAACAAGATCATATTGTGACTCAAATTTCAGATTAGCCATGTCTGGAGCGTGTTCCAGAATTAGCTCGGCGGCACCTGGAAATAAATCTTCCATAGATTCAGCATGTTCATCCAGATTGATGAAAACGAATCCTGCAAATTCCTGAACCCTGACGGATTTCAGACAATTATCGGCTTTGTTAAAATTCTCAAGCCGCTCGGTTCTTGGCGCACCAAGCAGAGAACCATCTGTACCGTATGACCATGCATGATAGCTGCATACAAATGACCGAGAACTTTGACCCCGTGGATCAGTGACTAATTTGTTGCCGCGATGTTGGCAGACGTTGTGGAATGCACGCAGTGTATTGTCATCACCGCGAACGATGAGGATGCTTTGATCAAATATCTCACAGGTGACAAACTGGCGTGGTTGAACAACCTCGCTCACATGGGCCACCAATCTCCAGCTTTTGTAAAAGATCGCCCATTTCTCGTCCTCCATAATGGCAGGCTCATAGAAATAGCGTGATGGAAGCGTATAGGCCTCTTCAAGCTTTCGATTCGGCCACTCATATTTGGATGTACTCATCAGTATTTCTCCTTTCAGCGTATCATGCAATGATGGATAGATTGAGAGTATATTATTATTTTATTGATTGGTCAATAACCCCTCATCATACCATACAAACAATATCACATTGCTGACTGTTGAGTAACCTCACGTAGGGCAAATTTATGTATAGAGAAAAAACAATGGTAATATAGACAACTACGGCTTTAATCTATCAAATAAACATAATACGATTATTGAAGGAGAGGAATCATGAGACTACCTAAACTACAGATGGGTATTTTGCTCGTTGTTGCACTTGTATTGATGGCTTGTGCGCCCCCCGCAGCTCCGGCAAGTGATGCTGGTGCTGATAGTGCCAGCAGTGAGAGTGCTGAGAGTGCTGATGCAGGTAGCGACGCGGGTCCTATCAAAATTGCTATCAACGAATGGACCGGACAACATGTGACGGCTCACTTCTTAGGCAATGTTCTTGAACATGCGGGCCTGGAAGTTGAATATGTGACAGCAGGTGCTGTGCCACAATTTGCTGCCTTAGCTGAGGGAACCATCCACATGCAGCCAGAGGTTTGGAACAACAATGTGGGTGAGATTTACCCAGAAGCTGTGGCCGATGGCACGGTTATTGAGATCGGCTCATTGGGTCTGAACAACCGAGAGGGCTGGGCCTATCCCAAATATATGGAAGAAATGTGTCCTGGGCTGCCCAGTATGCAAGGCTTGATCGACTGTGCTGAAACGCTGGCAACAGCCGAAACCGCACCTCAAGGTCGTCTATTGGCCTATCCAGCAGACTGGGGTACACGCACAATCGACGCGGTTGCGGCTCTAGACCTGCCATTTGTGGCCGTTCCAGCGGGTAGCGAGGGCGCACAGATTGCAGAGATTCAATCAGCCGTTGTCGCAGAGCAACCATTGGTCTTGATGTTCTGGGCACCCCATTGGATTCATGCTGAAGTGGAGATGGGTTGGGTAGACATTGAGCCAGCCTATGAGGATGACTGCTTGGAAGACCCTGCATGGGGACCAAACCCAGATATGGCGAATGACTGCGACTTTGCACAGGCACTTGTACTCAAGAGCATGTGGGCGGGTGTTGCCGAGACATGGCCTGTAGCCCAAACCATTCTGGAGCAATTTACGTTGGATGGAACAGAACAAAGCAAGATGGTCATTGAGATTGATCAGAATGGCCGTGACATTGATGAGGTTATAGACGAGTGGATGGCGGCCAATGAGGCTCTGTGGATGCCTTGGGTGGAGTCAGTTCAGTAATCGCGTTCCCAATTTGTACGATTTCAGAACGACCAGCGTGGCTTGATGGATGAAAAAATGCCCAAATTTTGTAAAATTTGGG
>JBCCFC010001026.1:0-5087 GCA_039029935.1 Chloroflexota bacterium | reverse complement strand
AGAAACCACTGTTGCATGGCTTGTGCAAGTGAAATATCAAAATAAGAAGACCAATAAAACCGATGTTGAGGCGTTTCTTAAACAGATAGATGCTGTTCAACAAGCCAAAGGATATCCAGAGACAAACCATTGGTATGTGTCCAAAGGCGGTTACACAGAGCCAGCGAGGGACCTGCTGCAAGAGTTAAATATTTATTTTAGCGATATGGCGCAGTTTAATGCGCTGTCGGAGATATTCGGTTTCTTAGGCTTTCCAACGTATTGATATGCAGAAAGGGCATTGGTGTGGAGCCATCCGAGATTGACCATCTAAATGGCCTCAGTGATCAGCTTGAGGCGATTTACCGAAAATGTAACCCTGCTCGATACACCTCACCCGGCAATCGACTGGAGGAAAAAGGAACTTTTTTGAGTGCTTGGCGGCGTGGCTCTGTTTATAATCCACAATTTGAATATGCCTTGCCATCGATTGGATGGACGTCAGCACTTGAATCTTTTTTATCTACGTTCAAACCACAAAACCAATGGGCACACACGCTCTACCAAGATGCAAGCCATCGTTTGGCAAGGCTTCACAGTTTGTGGGAGCGGAATCCAGCAGAAATAACGAACATTAGCATTGACCGTTACGGTCCAGTGAAAGACGCTCTTGTGCAGGATGCCTATCAACTGCTAAACCAGACAGTCGAAACCCGAGTATCCGATGCAACGATTACGGCAACCGAAGCAGCCGTCTTTCTGCGCCAAGCCCTTGCGGAGGCAGACTTACACGAGTGGCAAGTCGTCGTCTCGGTGCGGATGAGCGCACGGATGAGCGTACGCAGCATCTCACAGAAGGTCAACATCCAAGCGGATGCCATGTTTAATCAACAGCAACTCAACCGCTTGCTGGTTCATGAAATCGGGACCCATGTTTTTCGTTACATGAACGGCACGGTCAACCCGCTACGCATGTTACGCATGGGATTGGTGGATTATCTCACAACCGAGGAAGGACTAGCAACGTACCATGAACAACAATATGGTCTGAGCGATCCAGAGACACAACGTCGATATGCCCTGCGTGTTATTGCCGCACACCTCAGCCTCAACCACAGTTTTTACGAAGTCTTTGCCCATTTGTGCAGCTACACAGATGAAGAGTCCGCCTTCGCCATTGTCACCAGAGCCAAACGAGGCATGATGGATACCAGTCAATCCGGTGCGCATGTCAAGGATAAAGTATATTTTGAGGGATTGCAAGCAGTGTCAGCGCATTTGTCAGAATACCCAAATGATTATGCACTGTTGATGTGTGGGAAAGTGTCGTTGAGAATGCTTCCTGATTTGCGAGAATTGAAAGAGGTAGGTGTTATTTTTACACCATGTTATCTACCAGAGCAGCTTTTTTCATAGATAAATCGCTCGACGGCTATTGCGCACTCATACGGTGATGATTGCAGGAGAAAATGTTTTCCTGTAATTGGCTGGACTGTGAGATTAGAGCAGCTTCTCTCAAAATCACGGACACATCTCTTCGGAATCAGCACATCCTCTGTTGCCTGTAGATAGAGGCAATGTTTAGTAAGTGGTGTTGTTGGCAGCGACATTGTGGCAATAGAGTTCAATCGTTTGCGCATAATCTTGGATGGTATCGAGCGGACAGACGCTCTAAAGCAGTCAGCCAATGTTGGTGTCATGGCTGATCCTAGCAAAAATTGTCTGAGTATCCAATCCGGTATAGGTATGTTCGCCAACCAGTGGATAGGTACGATATGATGTAATGGTGTAATGGTTGGATAAGGATTTTGCAAAAACGTTGCGACAAGGACAATGCTGTGGATATTGGTGTTGCCTCGTTGGGCTACCTCATAGGCAATTCGGCCAGAGAATGACTCTGCCAATAGGATGTATGACTCCGTGTGTGGAACTTTGCTTTCTACATAGCCAGCAAGGGTTTCTATGCTTTGTGGAATATCGGTTGGGTAGGGGATAATTTCTGGTTCAAATAGCGGAGCAAGTTCTGCACAAAAATCTGCAAATAAATTTCCAGTGCCATCCATTCCTGGCAGTAGTACAATTTTCATGAAAATGGTTAAAAAATAGTATCGCAGATGGATTATCTGCGGGCTGACAACAGATAGCCAATCTGTTTTACTGGTCTAAGTTTTCCTATCCAATTAAAAAGCTTGTCAGCACTTCATCACTTCAGTATTTCGGGCTGACAAGCTGAAGTGCTGGCAAGCTGACAGGCCAATTTGATACTTTCCTGTGCAATTTAAAAAAGCAGGGTATGATTGTATAGCACACGTCAGCTATACAATCATACCCTGCACATCTTATGTAACCAATTCCATCGTGAGGACGATCAAAAGCTTAATTCCGCGACAATGACAAGAACAACTGCAACACATACCAGAACATCAACGCCACCGATGCAAATAGCTGCAACGCCGCCGCCACATAACGGTCCTCTTGGTAATGGTGTAGTACGTTGGAGGTATCATAGAGAATGGCGCCACCAGCAATGGCGATCATAGCGACAGAGAAGAAGACGCCTAGATCAAAGCCAAAGATAACGCCTGCGACAATGAGGACGAGGGCCACAATCATGCCCCAACGCAGTAAGCTGCCCAGAAACGAGAAGTCTTTGCGTGTGCTAAAAGCCACCCACGTCAGTCCGCCAAAGCCAAGCAAAGTGGTGAGGGCTGCGTTTTGGATGACACCACCACCTGCCTGCATTTCAGCGATGAGCAAGAGCGGGACAAAAATGATGGCCTCGGCCACGACAAAGAGTGACAGTGCCGCATATTGTGTGACCTTTGATTTTGAGTTATGCGCCATGCGTGTTGCCAGCCAACTGACAATCATAAACGCACCCAAGATTGCCAACCAAGGTAGGCTGAGAATGCCACTGGCAATTGGATAGGCCAGCCCAGAGGTAAAGAGGAACATCTCAATAAGTGTGAAGCCCAAGATCGCACCCATCAGATGCGTGTAGGTACGCGTGATAAAGCGCGAACGGTCTTCCTCTTGCAACGCAATTGCGGGCAGAATACTGCGCATACTATCATAGGTAGTTTCGTATGAAACGGACATTATAAGACTCCTTTATCTAATATCAACCACAGAGAGCGCAGTGATGAGTGAACAGTGAACAGTGATGAGTGAACAGTGATGAATGTACTCATTCACCCCGTCACCTTGTCACCTTGTCATCTTGTCACCCACTCTGCGTTCTCCGCGCTCTCTGCGGTTAAACAATTAACGTCGCCAATACATCTTCTCAAAGAACCAAAGCGGCAATACATCGGCGTCAACAATCTTACGCAAATCGCTGCCATCTGGTCGCACAACATAGATCGCCCAGCTACCACCGCGATCACTACGGAAGGCAATCCACTGGCCGTCAGGACTCCATGTTGGCAGGCCATCACTGGCGAGATCATTGGTCAAACGAATTTTACCAGAACCATCGGCACCGATGACATAGACCTCGAAGTTGCCATCTTCTTGGCTGATGTAGGCAATGCGACTACCGTCAGGACTCCATGAAGGTTGTCCATCGCTACCACCAGTCGTGACACGGCTACGAGCGTTGGGGTCGCTGGAATTTGCATCGATGATCCATAGACCACAGCCGCCACCAACACAGGCACGGTGAACAATACGATCATCCACGGGACTCCATGCAGGGTATTCACCTCGCGTCAAGCCGCGCAGACCGCCACCGTCGGTATTGATGACATAGATATCCGGACCACCATTGAGAACAAGACGGTCCCCACCAGGGCTAAAGCTTGGATAGGCACCACCCTGGATGACAAGACGTTCGTTGGTGAAGTCGCTGTCCATAATCCACACGCCTCGTTTTTCACCCGCTTTTTCCGGCCATGCATAATAGACAATTTGGCGTCCATCAACGCTAACATCAATCTCGGTACGCCAGTCAGCAATCTTGGTATTAGCACTGTTGGCAAAGTTGAATTCCCACAACTCCCAACGCTTGGCATCCATATTGGCAACACTATAGAGTAGGCGTCCACTCAATCCTGCGGTTGATGTTGACGGTGCAGCGGGTGCGGCTGGCACAGCGGTCGGCGGCACAGCGGTCGGCGGCACAGCGGTCGGCGCAACGGAAACCGGGGCGGCGGCAGGTGCAGATATCGCTGCAACAGAAGCACTGGTAGGCACTGCAGTGGGTGCAACATACGCTGGTGCTGGGGCCGATGACGCCGGTGTTGGGTAATATATGGTAACGATGTTGCTGGCAAGCCATGCAGTTGAAACATTTAGCCCCACAACACGTACTTGAACCCATGAGCCACTTTCTGCCACAATGGCATATGCCTGCGCATTGGTGGCTGTCCCCACAACTTGGTAGTTGCTGCCAGGACCATTATACAATTTCCCACTCGCTTGTCGTAAGACCAACACCCCACCAATTGCTGACTGAGTTATTGACTGGGTTGCTGACTGGGCTGTAGGCTGTGTAGCCGTATTAGATGCGGGTGCAGCCTGTTGTGCCACAGGTACACTGGTTGGTGCGACAGATGAGCGGACAGATGAGCGGACAGGTGTCGCGGTCGGTGCAGCACTTGCTGGTGAAGATACCGCCTGTGATGCCTGTGAGCTTGTTGTCACAGTAGACACGTTGACAATACCAGCATAGACCCATGCATTGCCCGAAGCTGCATTGCTATAGCTGATTTCATACCATGTGCCGCTGCTGTTTTGACCAATCACCGTGAACGTCTGTCCCTGCGTCCCTGTCCCGACAATGGTATAGGATGTGCCTGGGCCGCTACGCAAATTTACTCTGGGTCGGGCAATCTCTAAGATTTGATTGCTGACAGATTCGGACTGTGCAAATAATTTTGCATCTATGTTCATGCTAAATGGATTGACGAACGTAAACAGGACAATCATCGACGTGACAATGACGCCAAGACGTAGTGGTGTAAAACCCTTCATAAAAATCCTTTGTTTCTGTAATGGTTTGTTTGATGGGTTTTACACCACTACGTCTTGACGTCATTGTCACGTCGATGATTGTCCTGTTTACGTTCGTCAATCCATTTAGCATGAACATAGATGCAAAATTATTT
>JBCCFC010001025.1:0-5088 GCA_039029935.1 Chloroflexota bacterium | reverse complement strand
GTAAAGTGCAATGAGGGTTGTGCTAAGTTAAATAAACATAATGATAACAACAATTTTACTTACAACAGGTATTCTATCCGCAGGATATATAAGCTATCAACGTATCCAAAATAAATCTCTAATCATGCAACTACAGTCCGCCTATGATGCTGGATATCAATCTATTCCAACAACAGTCGCATGGTCAAATGGTAATCTCGAACCTGATATGTGGCAGAGTTTTCGCCAAAGAACGTTACGTTGGCTCTCTGACTCAGACCTAGATGAACCTGAGTTTGACGATACAACTTCAGCAGAGTTGAACGCATCGCAATTACAGCGAGATGGTGAAATCGACTTTGATTCTTATGAAATTGATCTGAACAAACGTGGGTTGATTCTTGCAATGGGGGCTTTGGGCGTTTCCAGCGTAGGCCCACTGGTCTATTTCCCCTTAAAATATTTATCCATCCCGCTGCTTGCCTATATGGAAATCCCTGCTGCGCAAAGAGCTGGTTATTTACTCATGGAAGAGCGGAAAATGACAAATGCTGTCATTGAATCCCTTGTTCAAGTTGGTGCTGTGCTGTTTTCCATTCTTCAGGGATACTATATTTTGGGGGCAATCGGATTTGGTGGATATTATTGGCTGCGTATGCACCAGCGTCAAAAGTTGGCTGAAAACCAACATCAGCGGCTCGGCCAAATTTTGGCATGGCAAACCCCAACAACTGCAAAGGTTGAGATACGTGGGCGTGTCTCTGTTCGCCCGATTCATCTTATTGGCAATGGCGATATCGTTTTGATTCAAACAGGTGACATGGTTCCAGTTGATGGCGTTATTGCACAGGGACGAGCATGGGTGAAAAAGCGCATGATCGATGACGAATATAACAATCAATCGGTGGCAATATGTGATAGTGGCAGTTTTGTAGCTGCCTCAGACATCGTGCTGATCGGCTCAATTCGGGTTCGAGTCGAAACAGCATAATCATCATTCAAAAGTATCTGCTCAATCAGTCGGGGTCAGTATGGGGTTGGTATCAAACCGCAACGATTGCCAATGAACATTGAGCAGATATATTCAAAAGTACGATATGTCAGTTTCATTTTCAGAATCCATGCGCTCAGTGCAGGTCGACAGTTTTAGGCTGTCCTTTATTTATCTAGGAATAGCTATACTTCTATTCATGGCTTGGGCGATCTGGTTTATCTTTGCGCCCATCAGCACCTATGATACGGGGCAAATTGTCTACACAACGGGTAAGGGCGAAGTGTTTACTCGATTCCCAATAGAATCTCTTGACTATCTTCAAGTCGGTCAGTCGGCCATTATACGCCCAAATCTTACACATGAAATTCCTGTTGCTTCTGGTGGTGGCTATGGTAAGCAACCCCCAAACCGTATTCCCGCCGTTGTGGTTTCTATGGACCCAGAACCAGAAAGTAACCTTCTCAATGTGACGGTATACACAAACGATGCCGATGAATCAACCTTGTTTGCACTGAATCGTGGGTTATCTGGTCATGTTGATATTGAAATTGCCCACACAACCCCTGCTCGTTTAGTTTTGCAGGCATCCGGTGGTCAATTCGTCGAACCATCTTTTGCTTCACGCAACCCAAGATAGCCATGCAATCTAATTCTAGCCAGACAAGCCATAGACGAATCCATCAAAAAATTTTTGCCCCACAAGTGATCCAAGCGTCGACAATGGATAGTGGCCCTGCTGCCTTGAAATGTCTGCTGGAAGGCTTTGGTATCTCTGCCAGCTATGGCCGTTTGCGTGAAGCCTGCCAGACTAATTTGGACGGAACCTCGATTGATACATTGGAAGATGTTGCCAACGATTTAGGTTTATCTGCACAAAAAGTGGTTGTCCCCATTGATCATCTTTTTATACCAGATACACAGATGTTGCCATCGTTAATCTCAACCAGATTACCCAATCAGGTACAGCACTTTTTGGTGGCTTGGCGGACCTATGTAGGCTTTGCCCAAATCATGGATCCAGCGATAGGGCGACGTTGGGTGCGACAAAAACGGTTTCTACGCCAAATCTATCGTCATACAACCCCTTTTTTGGCGACAACCTGGCGTGATTGGGCAGGGACGGATGAGTTTATCAATCCGTTACGCTATCGACTGACCAATCTTGTTTTTCATGAGGCAACTGCGAATGCTCTAATTGCACAAGCAATTGCAGAACCCTCTTGGCGTCCCTTAGCAGCGCTCGATGCGTCAACACGGATGACAACATCGCTGATGCGAGGGGGTGGAGTCCTTCGGGGCGATGAAGCACGTGAACTGGTCACTCGATTTTTCCTAGAGAATCAGTCAATCGGTCAGTCATCAAACAATAGTTCGCAGCCAAAAGAGCCTTGGGGAACAATTCCAGAACCTTTTTGGGTTGTCCATTCGTTACCTTCTACAGGTGGTATAAATGGTAATGAGAGTGATGATAATGAGGGGGATGATAATGAGGGGGATGAATCCGCCTCAGAAACATTGGTGATGCATGGGGCTGTTTTATTGCGTGTTCGTGCGATTAATTCTGCCCAAAAGCAGAGATACTCCCCGCAGCAAAATCGGGACGCGGCTGAATTAACCCTGACTAGGCCCGATATCGAACACTCGGAAACACCGGGTGTTACGAACATACATATTGGCACAGACGAGGGGGTAGTTGAGGGGGTAGTTGAGGAGGTAGTTGAGTCTGTACTGGCTGACCCAGCGTTTGAAGACCCAGCGTTTGAAGACCCAGCGTTTGAAGACCCAGCGTCACCTGTACATGATGATAGTGGTGATGAGTCTCATCATGAATCAATGAAAAAAAACCTCTCACCTGAGTTGCAAGCTGTGGTTGATGAACCATCTATACAGCCTGAGAAGCATATTTTACAAATGTTCTTGGCTGATGGCTATTTGACCCCCGTCATGGTTTCCGTTGCCCTGTTGATGGCTGCAATTGGTGTCACCATTGAGGCTGCTCTCTTGCGAGGACTGTTGGAAATCGGTGAAATGTTGGGGGCGACCTCACCTGATACGGACCTATTTCAAGGATCACAGCCTTTTATATTCTTAATCGTCTCTACATTGTTTGCAATTGTGCTTTTCTTGCTGGAGTTTCCCATTGAAGTTATGGTATGGCGGATGGGGCGACGGCTTGAAACACGGATGCGAATTGCTTTTCTCGAAAAAATTCCACGATTGAGTGACCGCTATTTTCACAGTCGCTTAACCTCTGACATGACGAGACGCATTTATGAACTGCGTCTGTTGCATCGATTGCCAACCCTTGCCAGCCGATTTTTAGAGAATAGCTTTCAATTGCTCCTAACGGTTGGTGGTGTCATTCTTCTATATCCGGAGAGCGCTGTCCAAGTGATGCTGTCTGTCCTGTTGCTCTTTGGACTCATTTTGATTACACAGCCGCTGCTTGCGGAGCGTGATATGCGTGTGCAGGGACATGCAAGCGCACTAAGCCGTTTTTATCTGGATGCACTGTTGGGGCTTGCCCCTGTGCGCACACATGGTGCGGAACGATCTATCCGTCGTGAACATGAAAGCTTGTTGGTGAAATGGGCGCAAGCAGCCTATGAGTTCCATCACATTGATGTAATTGCGCAGGCATTGACTGCACTGATTAGCTTGAGTTTTGCGGGTTGGATTGTATTTGGCTACACCGCAACCTATGCCGATGCCAGCGGTGCTTTGTTGTTGCTTTATTGGGTTCTCAGTCTACCTGCGTTAGGGCAATCCTTGCTTTCGATTGCCAAGCAGTACCCCAGTCATCGTAACAGTCTATTGCGGGTGATGGAGCCGCTGGGGGCAACCAATGAAGAGGAGATGGTCGCACCCAGCCCTAGTTGGCCTATAGATGAACATCGTACAAAACCTGCGCGACTCAGCAGAATTCTGAATGAGCAACAGCCAAAAAGCCATGAATCTGTTGCGCAGGTAGGGGTATCTATACAGCTAAATCATGTGGGCGTATATACAAGTGGTCATACGATTTTGGCGGATATTAACCTCATAATTCAGCCCGGTGAACATGTTGCCATTGTCGGTGCATCAGGTGCTGGCAAGTCCAGCTTGACAGGCGTATTATTGGGTTGGCACAAGTTGACCAGCGGACAAGTGCTGGTTGATGGGGAACCTTTGATTGGACAACAACTTCTGGCCCTACGTCACGCAACTGCTTGGGTTGATCCTTCTGTACAACTGTGGAATCGCTCGATGTCAGAGAATTTGCGCTATGGTGTTTCAGGGAAATCGGCAATGCCAGAAAGTCAAGCCTTCGCAAAAGCGAATCTCAACGCTATTCTGGAGAAACTCCCCCAAGGTCGTCAGACAGCACTGGGGGAAGGCGGTAAGCTGGTGTCTGGTGGTGAAGGGCAACGGGTCCGGTTTGCGCGTGCGCTCTCTCGTCCCGATGTTCGCCTGGCCATATTGGATGAGGCATTTCGCGGATTAGATCGTCATCAACGCCGAACGTTATTAGAGACGGCGCGAACCTATTGGCGTGATATAACTTTATTATGTGTCACCCACGATCTACGTGAAACGCAGTTGTTTCCACGTGTGTTGGTCATGGACAAAGGTCGCCTTGTGGAGGATGGTCCGCCTGACGTATTGATGACACAGCCCAATAGCCCTTATCGCGCATTGCTTGAGGATGAGGTGTCGATTTCACGTCAGCTGTGGCATGAGAAGCCTTGGCGTCATCTGTGGATTGCAGATGGGCAGGTAGATAAACGATAAAAGCAGACTGAATTGAGTTGTGGTGTATATTTTGACTAAAAAAGATTGGACAAAACTGAATACGCTGTCTTGGTCGATTCATGAATTGGATAAGGCCATCGAACAACTCGCCTTGAGGATGAAGGCTGTCTCTGCCAAGGATAAACGTTCCTTGACATCATGGAGGACGTTTCTTTCTCGTGTGCTTTCGATGGATAGCGCAATGGATAGCACAATGGATAGCACAATGGATAGCAATATCTCTGTCAATCACGCACAAAGTCGCTCCTTAACCAAACAACCCCTGACTGAACAACCCCAGTTTGACGATATCAACCTCAACCGATGGCTGGAAACGAATGCAT
>JBCCFC010001024.1:0-5094 GCA_039029935.1 Chloroflexota bacterium | reverse complement strand
CGGCAAAGAATATGAGCAGACCTGTGCCGCCTGGCCTGTGCATGAAACGGTTTATTCTGCACTGGCAGAACGGGTCATCACCTATATCCGCGCGGGTGAGTTAGATCAGGCCAAAGCCACAATGGATGAAGGGTATCGCCTTAGCCACACATTGACACAGATGCCTGGAGATGCTTTTCATAAGATCGCACTTGAGTTGATTGATGAAGGACGCAAACTGGCCGAAAATCTTCAGATTGATGCCGCTGTTGTCAAATTTAAAAAGGCATTGGCCTTGGACTCTAGCCTTGTCATGACCCCGACTGATGAGGTTACAACGATTGCCGTTGACCGATTGATTGAACTCAGTGAGGAGTTGGCCGACGACGGTCGTATCATGGAAGCCGTTGCCAGCGCACAGGCTGCGAATAAACTCAATCCTACGTTGGAGATCGACCCCATTCTGGAAATGATCCGCTTGGTTGAAGAGCAGGAGATTGCCGACGAGGTTGCTTTCTGTCGCTATGGCGCCATCAACGGCTTTGCGCAGGATGTCCTCGCTATCTGTGAGCGTGGTGTGGAAACAGCCAAAGAGAACGGCTGGGCCTATGATAGTCGCGGCATTGTACGCACATTGACGGGCGATACCGAGGGCGCAATCGCTGACTTCAAGCAGTTTGTGGCGTGGTCGCAAGAGAACGACCTCTATGAAGAGGAGGGGGTGTTGCGCGAATCTTGGATCGAGACATTGGCCGCAGGGGAGAACCCGTTTGCACATGGGGTGGCAGAGGTGATGAAGAATTCAGTGAAGAGTGAAGAGTGATGAGTGATGAGTGATGAGTGATGAGTGAACAATCAACTTTCAACTTTCAACTTTCAACTTTCAACTTTCAACTTTCAACTTTTCACTCTTCACTATCGCCCAAACAATCTAGCAGACCTTGTCACATTATCCTATGCATAGACAGCAATCGCATCCTCTGGCGCACCCATCGCGCGCATCCACCCCAAAAACTTGTTGTGCAAGCCGTCAGCAATCTGTGGATACTGGTCGATGACATTCTGCTCGGCATAGTAGTCATCGGCAATCGCATACAACTCCGGCGCACCGTCGAGGCTGGACCCAACGGGCGTATAGGCCCATTCTGTCGTGTAGAGCATCGGTGTCATGACATAGCGCGGCAACTCGCCCTCGTCATTGTTGCGCACATATTTTGCCGTGATAGCGAATTTGTGTAGTGGTGGCGAGTCATCACCACGCAAAGCTGCGGCAAACGACTTTCCGTGAAACGGGTCACTCGGTGTGACATCAACGCCCGCTAGTTCAAGCAAGGTGGGCAGAATGTCGGGTGGTTGGATGATGGCATCGACAGTGCGTCCACCTTCCAGCCCCGGAGCGGCCACCATAAACGGGATGTGCGCAATCTCTGGATAGAGCGGCCACCAGCGTTCATCGCCCTCGCTGATGTTGGACTTGCCCGTGCGGTTATGCTCACCCAGACACATGCCATGATCCGACATAAAGACCACAATCGAGTTGTCCCACAGTGCCAGAACATCAATCTTTTGGAAGATGCGACCGACCCAGCGGTCCACCAACTCGGCCTCTGCACAGTAATGCGCCCGTAGATTGCGCTGCTCATCTGCACTCAACGAACTCGCCATGCCATAGTTGGGGTGAATCATCGGTGTCCCTGTGTACGCTGGGTCATAGCGGTTGACCATATACTCAGGCGGGTCCCAAGGCTCATGTGGATCAAAGAAATCAACCCAGAGGAAGAACGGATGGTACTGATAGTTTTCCTCCAACCACTCGACCGCCAATCCCGCTGTGCGTGGCGGGAAGGTGTCCATCTCTGTACGCCAATGCGAATTGGTCCAGCGATGCAGGTCAGGCAGATTACGCTTTTGGAACTTGTTGCGCTCAAAGCGTGTCTTCTCCGGTGGCATCGTCTGCTCAATCCGACGGTTCATGCGCAAAAAGCTCAGGTCGCCTTCCTGACCGCGCAACGCATAGGCGGCATCAAACCCTTGGTTAAAATGCGCTGGGAACAGATGTGGACAGTCCCCCAATAGCTGCGACACATAGCCCGCCTCCCGCAACATGTCAGGCGCATGGTTGGCACTGCTTAGGCGACGGTCTTGCCAAGGATACCAAGGCCACCCATAACGCCCCGTTGTAAAGTCGGTGCGATGGGGAATCGTGGGGAAGCTGGCCGTGTAGAGCCGTGATAGACTGACCGCCCGCTCCGAAAATTTGTCCAATGCGGGTGTCCGCACGGTCATCCCGTTGGGATGATTGCCTGCACGGTCGAATAGATTGTCATAGCGGTATGTGTCCGCAATGATGACGATGATGTTCATAGTGTGTTTCCTCCTGATTGTGATGATGGTTTGGTATTGAGTGAATCGGATTGCTATTGTATCATAGTTGTGTGCCAATGTTTATGTTTTATAAAGTGTACCTTGAGAGGATTGTTAGCAGTCTGCTGGAGAGAACAGCGCTAAGTGAAATAGGACGCGGATACACACGGATAAACGCTGATTTCAATCCGATAGGACAAAGGAAAAGTATAGCAGGTTGGCTACCTGCGCCACAGATAACCAATCTGTGGTACTGGTCTTTGTCCAATAGAAAGGGCAAATTTTATGTTTGGTTTCATTCTGCTTACAGTCGGTAGCGGGGCAATGATTGTGACCGCCACGATCAAAAGGCGTCCCAAACAACCCTTGGTTGATATTCTTCTCTCAAAAGAGAAAAAGGGGCGTTTTTTGAATCCACCGTTCTTACAACAAATTTACCCAAAAGCGAAACAAATGGTTTTGCAGCTAACATCAGTGATAGAAACCAGCAAACATCATCAGAAGAGTAAAGAAGAAATAGCCGCATGGAGCCATCTTGTTCAAGCCACCTTTGCTGTTGGACTAACAGCCTTGGGTTCACTGTACTATACTCCGTTGTATATTCTCAGTCTGCTGTTTGTCGCAGCCCCATTCATCCATCACTACCAGCTTGCTTGGCGGTCGCTTGTGCATGAAAAACGAGTTGACGCCAATGTCCTTTTTGTTGCGTTTGTGGCGGCAGCCGTGTTTGGCTCATCCTTTCTCACCATGATGATCGGCGGCTGGTTTCGTGTTCTTGCCAATTGGCTTGTGATCAAAACCGAAGATCACTCCAAGCGAGAAGTTTTGGACCTTTTGGGTCAACAAAATCGGTTTGTCTGGATGCTTGTGGATGGCACAGAAATCGAGGTTCCCATCGAGCAGGTGCAAGTTGGCGATGTGGTCGTTGTCTATGCAGGACAGATCGTGCCAATCGACGGTGTGATTGTCGAAGGTGTGGCCGCTATTGACCAAAAGATGTTGACGGGTGAATCGCAGCCTGTCGATAAGGAGGTGGGTGACTTGGCGCTCGCCTCTACCATGGTTCTTTCGGGGCGTATTTGTCTACAAGTGGAGCGCACAGGGCAATCCACCGTGGTCGCCAAGATTGGGGAACTGCTGACCACAACATCGGATTTTAAGGAAACGATTCAATCACGTGCAGATGCGCTAAATGATGAATTATCATTGCCCTTTCTCCTCTTTAGTGTAGCTGTATTTCCGTTTATCGGGTTGGACCGTGTGCTGGGTATCCTCATGGCAATGCCGGGCTATCGGATGGTCCTGTTTGGCCCCTTGAATATGCTTGGCTATCTGCACCTAGCCGCACGAAGTAGCATCCTTGTGAAAGACGGACGCTCATTAGAACTGCTGCAAACGATAGACACGGTTGTGTTTGATAAAACGGGTACGTTGACTCTGGAACAGCCTACGGTTCATTCGATTTATACGTGTTCAGAGACTGACACCCGCTATGATAGCAGAGATGTGCTGACCTATGCAGCGGCGGCAGAGGCAAAACAGAGCCACCCCATTGCCCTTGCGATCCTACAGGCGGCGGCTGACCAGCAGATACCCTTGACGGTGATTGATGATATGCATTATGAGATTGGCTATGGTGTGGAAGCGGTGATGCAAGGGCAGAAGATTTGGGTCGGTAGCCATCGGTTCATGCACATGCAGGAAATTGCCATCCCACCAGAGATTGAGGCCATACAGGTCGAGAGCCATGCCAAAGGTCATACATTGGTCATGGTGGCTGTAGATAAACAACAGGGCGATAAACAGAGCGATAAACAGCTTGTGGGGGCAATTGAATTGAAGCCCACTGTCCGCCCCGAAGCACAGCTAATTGTGGATGACCTGCGGACACGTGGGTTCTCTCTCTACATGATTTCGGGCGACCACGATGCCCCCACACGTCATTTGTCAGACGAACTGGGGATGGATGGGTATTTTGCCGAAGTGCTACCCGAAGAAAAATCAACATTTGTCAAGCAGCTACAGGATGACGGTCATGCGGTCTGTTTTATTGGCGATGGCATCAACGACTCCATTGCACTCAAGCAAGCAGATGTCTCCATCTCGCTTAGGGGCGCAACCACCATTGCGACTGATACCGCACAGATCGTGCTGATGGATGAGCATTTGCAGCAACTACCTCGTTTGTTTACACTTGCGGATGAGTTTAATGACAACATGAATGCCTGTTTCCTCGCCGCCACAATCCCCAACCTATTCATCATTGGCGGTGCGCTTTTCTTGGGATGGGGCTTTATGACCTCTACCCTGCTGGTCCAAGTTTCGTCGCCCTTTGTGTTTTATACGATTTTACGGCCATTGTTAAAAACCGATAGCTCGGAAGCCAGATACACTGACAAATTTGGGCATGGTTCATATGGGCAGCAATGAGGGTAACAAATCGCCGTTCAATTAGCATGCCCTCATGCGGGTCGTACCAGTGTAGAGCTGGCACGAGGCCCAGAGGGGCACCCCGCCTACTAAACGATTACAATTGTTACCCTGATATGAACCATGCCCAAGTTTGTTTTATGAGAGGTTAATCCACCGAATGAATTCGGCGTCTGTTATGCGAAGCCTGCTAAATACCCTGTAAGGCCATTCCACAAAAATAAATACTCGCGGAGTAGGCACTCTCTAGTGCCGGATTTCTCGTGTACGACCCGCAATAGAGATTGCTAACTCCGCGTTTCTATGGGTAATTTATTTTGT
>JBCCFC010001023.1:0-5099 GCA_039029935.1 Chloroflexota bacterium | reverse complement strand
GAATCCTTTCTGCGTGGTGTTGCCCCTGCAATCCTTCAACTTCCCCCAGAAAGTAACGCTATGCAGGAAGAAAACTGGGCAGATAATCTTGATGATGAAGCCATCAAAAATCAGAATGGGTATCTTGTCTTGCTCAAAGCCAATCGACGACATCTCCTTGTACTTGGCCCAGACCTTTCAGTCCATAGAGTGCGGGTTAAGAGTGTAAAACATGTTTTTTATACACCTGTCGAGGAACCCCATTTAGCTTGGCTCGAGCAATTTTTGCACAATACACAAATTCCCGAAATACGTTGGTCTAGGGTGCGTCAGGCAGTCCTCAACGAACAAATAGGCAGCACTGTCATACAAGGGGGTTGGCAAATTCGCCTAGCACCCGGCACAAGCCTGTGGAAACAGGCACGACAGATTCGCTTGGACCGTGCTGTCATCGGGTTACTCACTGCTTATGCCATACAGCAAATTTTGGTGGTGATTTCATGGGGCGTGATTGGGCAAAATGCACTGTCTGGCCATTTTGAACGAGCCTGGCTTTGGGGTTGGATTTTGCTTCTTTTCACTGCCATTCCTTTCCAACTCTGGACCATCTCGACCCAGAATCGCCTCGCTGTTGAACTTGGTGGGCTTTTCAAACAAATATTAATCTATGGTACAATGAAAATTGACTTAGCAAATATCCAACACCAAGGATCAGGTCAGTTTCTAGGCCGAGTAATGGAGTCAGAGGCGGTCGAACGCCTCTCGATTATTGGTGGATTTGCAGCACTATTGGCGCTTATTCAGGTATTCACGGCGATGATCGTATTGTCGCTTGGGGTTGCAGGGTGGATTCACGCCGTATTATTACTTATTTGGCTGGTGGTTTCACTTGGGTTAAGTAGCTTATATATTACAAAAAGCATGAGGTGGAGTGATGCCTATCGTGATATGACCAACGATTTGGTGGAGCGGATGGTTGGGCATCGTACCCGACTGGTGCAAGAGGATCGTATCCAATGGCATCGTGAAGAAGATCGAGATTTAAAAAATTATTTCAACCTGTCACTTGAACTCGATCAATTGCATACATGGCTCACTGTATTTATCTCGCGCGGTTGGATGGTTATAGGCTTTTTGGGCTTAGTCTATGGTATAATGATACCTGTTTGGGGTCTTACTGGTCAACTACCTATCTCTCAATTGCCCATGAGTCAAACCGTTGCATCACCTACAGCCATTGCTATCACACTCGCTGGCATTTTGCTTGCCTCACAATCATTAAACAGCATTGTGATAGGCATATATAGTGTTGTTCATGCCAGAATCGCATGGAAGCAAATTGCACCCATCTATCAAGCAGCAAAACATTCAAAAAGACGGGTGGATGATGATCTCTCTCTGGATGCTGCCGCTGTTAAAAATGAACAAAATGATCACCCATTGAAGAATCAAAAGGACACAGAGCAAAAAGACACAGATCAAAAAGACACAGAGCAAACAGATACAAATCAGGGAGAGACAAGTCAGGAAGAATCAAGTCAACCAGTAGAAACAGCCAACAGCGAGCCATTGATTCGCCAGCTTTCGTTATTTGATTTGACAAATGAAAATCAATTGTTGGTGGATCAATATTTGGATCAAAATGTCGGTCGTGGTGATGGTTCGATAACCCAAGATAGCATGGGTAGCTTCTCTGACACTAAATCCAAATTACTCTTATGGATGGATAACGTTTCATACCGTTATCCAACACAAGCCGAACCCATTCTTTGTGAGTGTACATTACGTATTTATGACGGAGAACATCTGCTTTTACAAGGACCATCTGGTGGTGGAAAATCGACACTAGCGATGTTGTTAGCAGGCTTGCATGTCCCTGAATCAGGGACGCTTTTGCTCAACGGGCAAACGCAAACGTCGCTTGGGCTTGCGGAATGGCGTCGTCGTGTCGCCATTGTTCCTCAATTTTATGAGAACCATATTTTCTCGGCAACATTGGCGTTTAATTTGCTAATGGGACGAAGATGGCCTCCTTTGACCACCGACCTAACCGAGGCGGAACAAATCTGCCGCGAATTGGGTTTAGGCGAATTACTCGACAGAATGCCTGCTGGATTACAACAAGTTGTCGGTGAAAATGGATGGCAACTATCACATGGTGAGCGAAGTCGCGTCTATATTGCACGGGCGATTTTGCAGAATGCTGATTTTGTAATTATGGACGAAAACTTTGGCACATTAGACCCAAAAAGTATGCAGATGGCAATGTATTGTGTTCAAAAACGAATTTCAACCTTATTAATCATTGCACATCTATAAACAAAAATTGTGAATTAATATGAATGTCGATTCTTTGCTAGGACTCGTTGCTCAGGGTGGGTGGGTTCTGTTTGCCCTCTACGTCCTTGCGCTCTTTATCTATACAGCACGTTCACATGGATTGGTCATCGAGTCCATTCGCATGATTTCTGTTCGCGTTATTATACCGCTATTGCTGACTATCTCTATTAGCTTTTTAAGCCTCGCGGTCGTGTTTGTTGAACCCCAGTATGTCGGTATTGTTGTCTCCATCATTTCCCCAGGTGGTATCCGCCCAAAGCCCATTTCCGCTGGGCTGCATGTGATTGTACCGATTCTCGAATGGGAAGTCCAATACCCCATCTATTGGCAAACCTATACCATGTCATCTACATTTGATGAGGGCAATGTACTTGGCGATGATTCCATTCGTGCGCGCACAAGTGATGGACAAGAAGTGAGCTTGGGTGCTTCTATTATTTATCGTGTTGACGCTGAACAGGCTGTTACTGTTCATACGAACTGGCAAGATCGATATACCGAGGACTTTGTTCGACCCATGTTGCAAGGTGAAATCCGATCACAAGTTTCCCAATTTCAAGTCCGTGAAGTCAACAGTTCTGCTCGTAAAGATTTAGAGGTTGCCCTAGAGATATTGCTGAAAGATGCATTCTTTGGACAGGGGTTGATCGTAGACCGTTTTTTGGTACGTGATGTTACATTCACCGATCTTTATAACACCTCTGTTGAAGAGAAGCAAGCAGCATTTGAAGGGATTGAAAAGGCCAAGAATCAGGCGACACAGATCAAAAATTTAGCACAGGGTGAGCAAGACCGCTTGACGATTATTGCCGAGGGACAAAAGATACAAATTGAACGGGTCGCTTTTGGTGAGGCAGAAGCTGTTCGAGTCAAAGCACAAGCCAATGCAGAAGCCCGTATTGTACAAGGTGAAGCAGATGCCAGGGCATTGAGGTTCATATCTGAGGTGATCGAGGATAACCCTGATATGTTGATCTATAACTATACTGACAAGATTGTCCCCAATATTCGGGTGATGCTTGTTCCAAACGACACCCCACTGATTTTACCCTTGGATGATTTAATACAGCCTGACACCACGGCGAACATTTCCCCAACAGAGTTCGTTTCAACAACGGCAAACGTGGATAGCCGCTCGAATGTTTCTGCTACAGAAACGTTGGACTCTTCCCAAACAATTACGCCGTCTATAACATTACCGAGCGAGTAATATTGAAATTGTACAGGAACCGATGGTTCTTACTAAACTTGTGTATTGAATTCAAACACATGATTCTCTGCTAAGTCATCTGGAGGTTGATCTATGACATCTACAACTGTTGGCATTTTGCTTATTTTTATTTTGACCATTTCGGGGGTCTCGGCAATGGCTGCTATTCGTCTAGAGCGGCGTTGGCGAGGTTACCAACAGCGTAAATTAGACGAACAAGCAGGTATGGCAATGCCGATGCAGTTTTCCACAAATGGACACGGTAGTTCTCACCATGCATCAAATGGACAAACACAAACGGACGAGGTGTTGCAGACCGACATTCGTGATTGGCTTGGTGATGAGGTCCATAGCCTGCAAGAAAAAGTTTCTTCCTCCGTACCAGAATCCGTCAAGCAGTTTTTCAAAGACCCGCTTCTACATTTACCCAAACGTCACCAGGAAGAAACCGTGACTGCCGAAGCATTTGTGGCATGGGTTGATCAGACTTATGCTGACGAAACAACATTGCGTGAATGGCTGCATGTTCTTTCTCCAACGGGGTTAGATGCCTTGATTGAACGCCTATCTGATTTTACACAGGATATTGGGGTTGAGTTAATTTACTTGGTCACAAACCAGCTTGATATTCACCCAAATGTTGCTGAGTTGGGCAAAAGCGTTGTCTTACGCTATCTTCAATCATGCTATGATGCAGTTGAATTGCACGAAGAGGCGATGATGGCGGAGACATATATCGATTTTGCCAATGATCCATCTCGGCCTGAGTATCGTGATTTCTGTCAAAAAGTATATGAACAACTACTTTCCAACGGACATGTTGTTGCCATGCCTGCCGAGTTAGTGCTTGCTTCTGAAAAAGAAAAAAGCCAGTACATGATGCAGTCAGTTGTGGAGGTCGCCAACAAAACACCCGATCTCTTTAGCCAGGCACTTTCCGATTCTCTCGATTCTGTCTCCGATAAGGTTCACTAGAATAAAATCTATCTAGTATACCTTAGACACTTAGCCGTACCTATTCCATGCAGATTTTGTCGCAAATATGATTTTAATTATTGGGCTACTCTTTTTAGTTCTCGCGTTTTTCATCATCTATGGATTTATTGCCACATGGGGAGATGAAATTAATAATCGTATTGTCGTTCGGTCGATGATTTCACTATTTGCGATTGTGGGTATCATTATCGGAAGCTGGTGGTGGATGGCGTGGCGAATCTCCTGTTCTCCAAAGTGTATTGGTGAAAACTTAATGACGCGTTCGTTCATTGGTAGAGACCTATCCGGTCTTGTTTTCATCGAGTCGAATATGCAGCGTTCTGATTTTTCGGAAGCAAATTTGGCGTCGGCTGATTTAACGGGTGCTCATATGACCAGTGCAAATCTGCGGGGGGCAGATTTACACGATGCCATACTCATTGGTGCAGATTTGATATTGGTCGATTTACGTAATGCTAATTTGACGTTAGCCGACTTGCGTGGTGCTGATCTGAGTATGGCTGATTTAACCAGGCTTGATTTGCGTCAGACAAGAATAAAAGGGGCGATTTTTGAAGAGTCCATTTTAGTTCAG
>JBCCFC010001022.1:0-5103 GCA_039029935.1 Chloroflexota bacterium | reverse complement strand
TTTTTTTTTGTCTTTCTGAAAAAAATTTGATCTGGAAAAATTATCATTTAATGGTAAGCTAAGTAAGCTACTTTGGTCACCACTTATTGAAATTCTTTTACATCAGATAACTTCATTCACATATTGATATTGATAGTCTTTTACATTCTGAGATATAAGTTTAAGCCATTGTGCTATAATTTCCTCAAACATCTTTAATGCAAATGTTATATTATTTTCGGGATGGTCGGGATGATCATCAGCATCAAGCAAAAAAAAGTCGATAATCTGGACATGTTCTTTATCTATTCTTATGATGTGGGCATTGCCATCTGCTTCAAACTTTGTTAGTTTCCCAGATTTAACATCTTCTATACGTGACAGATAAAAATTTAACTCTTCAATAGAGCCACCTATTTCTGAACTTAGAAACCAACCAATTAATTCATACGGCGAGCTAAATTCTGCTTTTGCATATCCTGCATCATTGATGTAGAAATTGCTTTCCATTTATACTTTGGCCTCAGATTTGGTTTCAAATCAGACTTTGTTGAATACTGATTCTAACACTTACTCTGCCTGCACAAACACAAAAATTAGATCATTCACATTCGTCTGCGTCGGTCCTGTCACCAACAAATCGCCCACCGACTCCAAATAGGGATATGCATCATGTGTCCGCAGATGACCTTCCGCATCCAACCCCAACGCACGTCCACGTTCTAACGTCATGTGATCCGCCAACCCACCAGCACTATCCGTCGGGCCATCGGTGCCATCCGTTGCCAGAGAAACAATCGTCATTTCAGGTGACTTGACTGGATGTTTATCCAGCGCAATCGCCGCCGCCAGTGCCAACTCTTGGTTGCGCCCACCTTTGCCAGGGTTTGAACCGAGTGAAACCGTTGTCTCACCACCCAATATCAAACAAGCAGGTGGAGCCAATGGTAGCCCAATATCCTGAATCTCTTTGCCCAGTCCGACAGCCACTTTTGCCACATCAGCCGCTTCACCTTCAATAAATGTCGAAAGTAATAGTGTATTGAATCCCAACGATTGCGCTTTGGCGACTGCCGCTTGTGCCGCCACGCGGTTATCAGCGACGACGACGGTTTGACTATCTGTAAACGCAGGGTCATCGGCAGTTGGCGTATCAGCAATCTCGTCTGCCAACCCAGCCTGTAAGCGTTTGACAATGACCGCCGGTAGTTGCTCCGCAATCTCATAGCGTTCCACGATCTCCCATGCATCAGCCCATGTGCTGGCGTCGGGTACAGTGGGTCCACTGGCAATGACATCAAGCGGGTTACCGATGACGTCGCTGAGAACCAGTGTGATCAAGGTCGCAGGCGCAACGGCTCGTGCTAGTTGACCACCTTTGACAGCACTGCAATGTTTGCGCAGACAGTTAACCTCGTTGATAGTTGCACCGCAGGCCAGTAGTGCATCGGTCATCGCCTGAATATCGGCGAGCGCAATCCCTTCTGCTGGGGCAACCAATAGGGCAGAACCACCGCCGGAGAGCAAAGCAATCACCAAATCGTTAGGACCAGCCCCTTGTGCCATCGTCAGCACTTGCTGACCCGCATCAACGCCCGCTTGGTTGGGGATGGGGTGGCTTGCTTCGAGAATGTTGACGCTTTTGGTTGGACCGCCATGCTTATCTTTCACGACAACAACGCCATTTAACGATCCATCGCTCACCTGATCCTCAAAAATGTCCTCAATCGCCTGTGTCATTGGCGCGCCTGCCTTGCCTGCTCCAACGACAAAAATGCGCTCGCACTGGGTTATGTCATAGGTGGTGTCACCAATTTGTAATTGTCCTTCGTTGAGTTGCACGGCATTTTCGACCGCATTATATGGGTTTACCGCGGCCAATGCTGCATTTAAAACATCAACGATGGGTTGACGTTTGCTTGGGTTGTGGTTTAAGATTGTTGCAAATGGTTTCTGTTCAGTTGACATGATGCTCTCTCCGTATTTAGCGGCTCGTGGCCTGTATAAAATCGGTCTTGAGTATATCGAATCTCGCAAGAATGAGCAACATCTAATTAAAACAATGCTATAATGACAAGCATCATTTTTATGGATTCATGTCGTTCTGCATGGTAAGATTATTTTCACGGTAAAGGTGAGGAAGGAACTTAATGTCAGCTATCTTCAATCCATTAGCGTTGATGACATTGCACACCAGTGCGTTATACAGACACGATGCAAACGGACGGATATTGACCATCAATGAACCGGATGGTGGTAATCCAGCACCACGCTTCTTTTTGGGGCGTACATCGGTAGGAAATATTTGGCGTTTTCGAGCCGATCTCTCGGAGGGTCTCGTCTCGGAATTGGCAATCCTATGTCAGGCAGAACCTGTGGGTGTGGCATTGCACAATCCACCACGCCATATGGACGCCTACATGCAGCTTTTGGGAATGCACACACCTGTAGGCAACGTGTGGATGGGTCCAGCCTATCATTTTGCTCAAATCCAGCAGCCATCCAGACAACTTCTGGCGATTACGGAAGCGAACGCGGTGTGTTTGCAGGGTCGCTTTGAGGAATTCATTTCAGAGCTACCTACTTGGCAGCCTTTTTTTGGTCTTGTCGAGGACAACCAAGTGGTTGCCATCTGTCGCAGTGTGCGCATTACTGCTGATGCCCACGAAGCTGGCGTTGAGACGCTGCCGGAATTTCGTGGCAGAGGATATGCAACTGCTGTCATCAGTGCATGGGCACACGCTGTTCAGGCTTTGGGGGCGATACCGTTGTACAGCACATCTTGGGAAAATCTCGCTTCGCAAGCTGTGGCAAAAAAGCTGAAGCTAATCCAGTTTGGTGTCGATTTCCATATCGCGTGACCTCCCCTTTTGTAGCTATATTAACTATTTCAATATCCAACATAAGGAGAAAACTTAAATGGAAAAGCGTAGCTTTGGCAATACTGGCATGAATGTAACAACGCTGGGCTATGGCGCAATGGAACTGCGTCATGCAGATGAAGCCCAAGCGGAACGCCTACTGAATGGGGTATTGGATGCTGGCATTAACTTTTAGGAAAGTATAAAATCAGCTTGTCAGCCAGTCAGCTTGTCAGCCTGTATGCTGAAGTGCTGACAAGTTTTTTTAGTGATCAGAACCCGACCGATACGAGACTGAAATCATACTTTTGCCCTTCATCCACACAAAAAATCAATTTTATTTGCAAAATTCAAAAAAACCGAAACCAATAGCCCAAGAACAACGTTTAGACAATGTGATTTTGTAGATACACTTTATGAAACCAGCACGATTCTCCGATACAGTTTCAACGCAGCCAATGACCGTGCTGGTTTGATGATTCATGCTATAATAGCGAAGTGTAGATACAGCCATGATAGAACACTCCATATTCACATTGCGAAAGGATTTATATGAAGCTTATCAAAACTTTATGGTTCCAACCAAACAAACCGCGCCTAATGATGCTCATTCTTTTTACAGCATTGTTCACGGCTGGTTGTGTGATGCCTGTCTTGCCCAGTACAGACGATGGCGCGATCAACGCTGCGCTGTCGGTTGTGATTGATGACGAAGATCAGGTAGCGGTTGTCGATATCAACCCAACCATCAATGTCCGTCTGGAGCCAACATTTGCGGCAGAAGTGCTTGGTGTCTTAAATGCGGGCGATGAGGTGCAGATTCTGGAAACAGATGCGACTGGTGCTTGGCACAGAGTGCGTACACTGGGGCCTGGTGTCCAGATTGGCGAGGCCGATACAAGTGGGACGCTTGTGGGATGGATTTTTATTGAGGTGGTTGCACAGGATGGCTTAAGTGCGCCAGATGTCGCGACAGCGGATACGACCGAAGCAGTTGCATCTGCACAAACGGATGCGTCTGATAGTGCTGCGGGTGATACGAGTACAACAGAAGTGGGGGCAGATGCAACCATTATTGCGACCACAGAGATTGTGCTGGCACCAACACCCACATTTACACCGCCAGCAACGCCAACGTTTACGCCACCACCCACTGTGCCACCTGCACCACCCACACCAACACCACCAAGTGTACCATTGGTGATTACAGAGCCAGAAAATATGAATATTCGCTGGGGTCCAAGTACAGAGTATGCCGTTGCCGCCATCGTGACACAGGGCAGTACATTCCAAATTGTTGCCTACAGCCCCGATGGTGCATGGTATCAAATTATTGTGCCGGAAATCTCAGAACCTGTGTGGATTTACAGCGGACTGACCAGAATTGTTGGTCCAACCGCAGGCTTACGACGTTTGACCGAGGACGAGATTCCACCAGCATTCAGAATTGTGACAGCGACATTTACACCAGTCACAGGCTCGGTTGCACCCGCGGCCACACCTACGTTTACGCCTCCCCCAACGGTCTATTACACACCATCCCCCACGTTTACACCACCCATCTATCCCACACCCACATTCACGCCACCGCCACAAGTAGCCGCACCAGACGCACCAGCCGCACCTGCTGTCCAGGCAGCGTCGGCACCTGTTGTGAGCGCACCACCACCATCGGGCGGCGGCTTCTTTGGCTATGGCATCCAAGCACATCTGCTGGGGTCTGATGCTGGACGTGCGATTGAGGCTACAAATGACATAGGATTTGGCTGGCTCAAGCAACAGGTCCAGTGGAAACTCTATGAGCGTAGCCAAGGGTCAGTCAATCTCGGCTCATTGCAGGGCATTGTCGCGGGTGCACAGTCACGAGGAATCAATGTCCTCTTTAGCGTGGTAGGGGCACCAGACTGGGCACGTGAAGCCAATTTTGATGGTAGCGTTGATGGCCCGCCAGCCGATCCACAGTCCTTTGCCAATTTCGTCGGGCGTATGGCAGGCACATTCTGTGGTAGTGGTCTAAAGGCAATTGAAATTTGGAACGAGCAAAACCTGCACTATGAATGGGGCAATCGACCATTGGACCCAGTCGAGTATATGAATCTGCTGCGTCCAGCCTATGCCAGCATCAAGGCAGCCTGCCCATCCATGCTTGTCATCAGTGGTGCATTGACACCTGCGGGTGATAATGGTGGATTGGCACGTGATGATTTTGCCTATTTGGAGGCAATGTATCAAAATGGTCTCGCCAATTATGCAGATGGCATCG
>JBCCFC010001021.1:0-5108 GCA_039029935.1 Chloroflexota bacterium | reverse complement strand
TATCCTAAATTCGTTGGAGACGGGACAACCAACAGCGATCATGGAGAGCTCTGTTTTTGGCACTAAACGTACTGCGGCTAGTGCTGCTTTGGCTGCACGTTACTTGTGGGTAGATGACTCACTAAAGACAGTCGGGCTGATTGGCTGCGGACCTATCAACTACGAAATATTACGATTTCTTCTTGCCGTCTATCCCATGATAGAAACGGTTCATCTCTTCAATCGCAGTCGCGGACGTGCAGAAAGCTTCCGAGACGCGGTTCTCCATAAACTCAACGCCAATCTGACGGTTCAAATCGAGGACACCTATGAAACAATTTTGCGACATGTCCCAATTGTGAGCTTTGGCACGACGACGAAAGAGCCATATATTCACACGTTGACAGAACATGCGGAACATGCTGTTTTCTTACATGTATCGTTATATGACTTTGCACCAGATATCATTCTGAAAGCTGATAATGTGGCTGATGATATTGGCTATGTATGCAATCATCGTACTTCTGTCCATCTAGCAGAGCAGCAGGTCGGCCATCGCGCCTTCATGCGAACAGAAATGGGTCATATTGCCAACGGTGATACAATGCCTCGTGACCTTGAAAAGCCCTTTGCAATTTACAGTCCTGTTGGCTTGGCGATTCTGGATGTGGCGGTTGCGCTTTTGCTCCAAGAACTTGCCCTCGAACAGAATGTCGGCACAATCATCGAATCATTTCTACCCAAACCTTGGTTGGAACGATAAAGAAACCAATAGGGGTTGTTTATGTGTATAAAAAAACACTTGGTGATATTAGGTGGATTGGGTGTTATCGGACAGATTCTTTGGACTGCCCTTTCTGATGACTATGATATTTTGATGGGCGATTTAGTCGGGTATCCAACGGCCAACACCATTCATTATCAGCAAATTGATGTCACAAACTATGATGATCTATGTCGCTTTATCCCAACGAAAGCCCATGCTGTGATTAACTTGACTGCCATGCCTCGTCAAGAGCGTATTGTCGATGTGCAGACATTTCAGAGAATGATGGCCGTGTATGGTCAAGGGGCTTATAACATTTTGCAGGCGGCCAATGAAAAAGGGGTTAAAAAAGTGATCCTTGCCAGCTCAAACCATGTCACAGGAATGAGCGAAGAGGGTGGCATCTCGCTAACAGGCAACGAAATTGATCTGTCTACATATCCCAAACCAGATGATATCTATGGTGGATTCAAGCTGGCACAGGAAAGTTGGGCGCGGGTCATGAGTGATGTCACAGAGCTTTCTGTGATTTGCCTACGCATTGGCACGGTTGTGGCAGATGAATGTACGGCACTGCGACAAAATCAGAGAACACATCGCACACTGCTTAGTCATGTTGATTGCGCTACGCTCTTCCGCTCTGCCATTGACACCGATGTGAAGTTTGGCGTCTATTATGGTGTATCGCAAAATTTTGAAAAACCTTGGAGCATCCGTTCTGTTATGGATGAATTGAGCTACCAGCCAACGAAAAATAGTCAACAACGACTCGAAGAGTGCTTGAGAATAACGCAGGTGAAGTGAAATGAAATCAGCATCCACAATCTACACCAGAGCAATAACTGACGTTCATCATCTGTCGATCCGACATCTCAAGAGAAGACGATCCAAATTTCGTCAAAAAAATTTCGACTCTTTGGTCAATAAACTGATCTTACAACCAGAAAAACAGAAATCAACCAAATCGTTTCCTATTGTGAGGCGAAGCATTTCACAAGAAAACGACCTAAGTCAATTTGTCTCCTCTTCGTATCAACGAGTTGAGGTGATTTTGTTTGGCGGGGAGGATACCCCCTCTCTGGGCGACAGATTGCTGACACCGCTGTTGGGAAAACAGCGCAATCAGATGGCTCAGATCAAAGGCATGAAACGCAGAATGAGTCTCAAAGAAAAGAGGATGGAACTTGACTTTGCAATTGCGTCATCTATCGTTGCGATTGCTGGTTTGAGTGTACTCTATCCCCCTTTGATTTGGCTAGTGATACCTGGTGTACTCAATTATTGTAGCCGCCTTTATTGGTTTGCTTATGAAGGGTTACAGGATGGACGCGTTACATCCTATTTTTTAGATGGCTTGCTATACACTGGGTATTTGCTGACCGGATACTTTTATACCGCTGTATTTTCTTGTTGGATTTTTACAGTGGGTCGGCTCTTATTGTTCAAAAGTGAAAGTAACTCGAAACAAAACCTCATGCATCTCTTCTCCAATCAGCCTCGCACGGTTTTTATCCTCACAAAAGACAATATCGAAGTAGAAATTCCATTTGAAAACCTATCTGTTGATGACATTATCGTACTCATGGCAGGTCAAATGATTCCCGTAGATGGTGTGATTGTATCTGGGACGGCTTCGATTGACCAACACAAGCTGACGGGTGAATCGCAACTCGCCGAAAAAGGAGTTGGTGATGAAGTCCTCGCCTCGACGGTTATTCTTGCAGGAAGAATCCACGTTCAAACAAAAAAAACAGGTGAACAAACGGTTGCTATGCAGATCGGTGAAATTCTCCATCAAACCGCCGACTTTAAAAATTCAATCCAATCGCGAGGAGAGGTCATTGCAGATCGTTTGACACTGCCAACACTCGCTCTGAGTGGCTTGTTTCTACCATTGTTGGGACCAATTAGCGCGCTCGCTGTCTTAACCAACACCTTTGGATATAAAATGCGTATTTTTGGTCCAACGAGCATGTTGACCTTTCTCAATATTGCATCAGAACAAGGCATTCTCATCAAAGATGGTCGTTCGCTGGAACTTTTGGGTACCATTGACACGATTGTTTTTGATAAGACAGGTACATTGACGCTGGAAGTACCAACTGTGCATAAAATCTACACATGTGGTAATGTAAGCGAGCGCGAGGTATTAACCTATGCATCAACGGCTGAGGACGGTCAGAGTCATCCAATTGCCAAAGCAATCTTGGCGACGGCAGAGGCACAGGGCGTTGCATGGCCGAAAAGCCTGAATGCCAAGTATCAAGTTGGCTATGGTATGCAAGTGACGCTGCCGGATCGAGTCGTATACGTTGGTAGCCATAAGTTTATGATCATGCAGGGTATTCCGATTCCTCCAGAGATAGAAACCATACAAGATGCCTGCCATGTGCAAGGCCACTCTCTCGTGATGGTAGCATTTGATGATCAACTCGTGGGAGCCATCGAACTGCATGCAACCATTCGTCCCGAAACAGAACGGATTATTGAAGAGTTACGACAACGCCAGATGTCTATCATTATCATATCTGGCGATCACGAGACACCGACAAGGCAACTGGCACAGATGTTGGACGTTGATGCCTATTTTGCCAATACCTTACCCGAAAATAAAGCCAGCTTGGTCGAAAAGTTACAACAAGAGGGGCGTTCAATTTGTTTTGTTGGGGATGGCATCAACGATTCGATTGCGCTTAAAAAGGCCAATGTGTCGGTTTCTCTGCGTGGTGCAACGAGTGTTGCTACCGATAGTGCACAGATTGTCCTGATGGATGGGACACTCAATCAGCTATGTCAAATGTTTGATATCGTACAAAACTTCGAAATCAATATGAAAAATAATCTACTCATTGCCACTGTCCCCAGTGCCATTTCACTGGGGGGAATCGTACTATTCAACTGGGGCATCTTAGTAGGTGTGAGCATTACCGCTGTCTCCCTCTTCGCAGGGATTATCAATTCTCTGTTCCCACTTTTCACTCATCAGAATAAATAACAACAAAAAAATCTAGTGCATCGTCAATGCTAAAAATTTGGGTAACTACACTGGTGAAACCAGAATTTTAAGACTGGATGATGCACTCGTATGGATTATACTATATATCAAGCCTCTACTATTTATCAGTATAATCCATGCTCAACTGCGTCAATCCGAATAAATAATGAAGATAAGGGTTCAAGAATAACTTCTCTAAGTTAGGGATAGGATGGATTTGAACGATTAAATCCATCCTATCCCTAATGCATTGGGAGCGTACATCAAGGAAAAGTATGTTTATCAACACTGAAATATTAACAAATTTTGTAGTCGACATTTTTCAAGCAGCAGGTACACCAGACGCTTATGCGCGTTTGGTGGCAGAGTCCCTAGTGCGAACCAATCGAACAGGACACGATTCGCACGGTGTGGTGCGTGTCGAAACCTATTTGGATGGTGTTGCGATTGGTGAAATCAAACCAGAAGCCGGACCGATTGTTGTGCAAGAAACGGGTGGTGTGACAATAGTCGATGGGCAGTTTGGTTTCGGGCAAGTCACAGCCCACTTTGCAATGCAAGAGACCATTGAAAAGGCCAAACAGCATGGGGTTGCAGCGACAGGGTTACAAAATTGTAATCATGTTGGTCGCTTGGGTGAATGGGTTGAAATGGCTGCGGCAGAGAATATGATTGGTCTGGCTTTTTGTAATGTCTACAACAGTCCGACACGACGTGTTGCACCGTTGGGAGGCACTCGCCCACTCTTTGGCACAAATCCTCTTGCTGCCGCCATCCCTGTTGCCAATCAACGCCCTATTCTGTTGGACTTTTCTACCAGTATTGTCTCCGAGGGAAAAGTCCGCCTAGCACGCAATCAAAACACAGAAGTACCCGAAGGATGGCTGTTGGATGCGAATGGACAACCAACTCAGAATCCTCACAATCTCTATGATTGCGGCGCATTGCTACCAATGGCGGGATACAAAGGCTTTGGTCTGTTAGTGCTGACAGAACTGCTGGGTGGGGTTCTTATGGGAACAACTGGGATTGGTCTGCCTGGACAAATTTCTCGCAATGGTGTGCTTTTCATCGTTCTATCCGTTGATGCCTTTGGCTCTATGGATGCCTTTCTTGATCAGACAGCCACCTTCTATACAGATGTCAAGGCTGAACCAAGCGCAGATGGGCTGGATGAAATTCTTCTCCCCGGTGACCCAGAAACAAACGCCATCAACCAACGTGGTGACAATATTCCACTAGATGAACCCACTTGGCAACTACTGAGGAAAGCTGCAACTGAGTTGGGCGTTGAGATTCCAGGGTAGAAACATCATGCCTTCAGATTTATCGAGTACATACGCCATATAAATATTTTTTATAAGATTG
>JBCCFC010001020.1:0-5108 GCA_039029935.1 Chloroflexota bacterium | reverse complement strand
CAGCCGCATTAGCCGCAGCCGCATTAGCCGCAGCCGCATTAGCCGCAGTCGCATTGGCCGCAGCCGGAATGCATGTGATTCTATCAGGGCGACGTGTGGAGCCGTTGGAAGCAGTTGCCAGTCAGATTGGCGACAATGCATGGATACAACCCTTGGATGTGTCGGATAAAGATATGGTCAACAGTGTTGCCAAGGCGATTTTGGAAAAATATGGCCGCTGTGATGTGTTGGTCAACAGTGCGGGACTCAATGTCAACAAACGCAACTGGCACAATGTCACACTGGATGACTGGGACAGGGTGATTCGTATTGATTTGGATGGGGCATTTTACTGTTCTCAAGCCGTGTTGCCCACCATGATTGAACAGCAGGATGGACTAATCATCAACATCTCGTCAATGGCAGGTCGCCGTACAAGTACGCTCACCGGACCAGCCTATTGTGCGGCCAAACACGCCATGAACGCCATGACTGAAAGCCTAAACATGGAAGCGGGCATTCACGGGATACGTGCCTGCGCTATCTGTCCAGGCGAGGTCGATACACCCATTCTTGAGAAACGTCCTGTGCCTGTTTCGGCTGATGATCGTGCGACTATGCTCCAGTCCGAAGATTGTGGTGCCGTCATTGGGTTTATCGCCGCGCTCCCATCCCATGTGTGCATCAATGAGTTGTCCATCACGCCCACATGGAATCGCGGCTATGTCAACAACGCCAAGGCGATTCAGTCGCTTTAGCTGGTATGTCGGTAATCGGTATGTCGGTAATCGGTCACTGCTCAACCGAATACCGACTCACTGAATACTGGCTTACCGACCTACATCTCCTGCCTTCGCAAATTCCCTCTGTAATACGATGAATTCCCCCGAATCACAACCCGTTTGGGGTCACGTGCGCCAGCAATCTCATCTACGCTGTGATAGCCCGCCGTCATACTCATGCGTGTGTTGGGTGTCAGATTCTTCCCCGCAGCATGGAACAACATGCCATCCATCGCCAAAAGACCACCCGCCGGCATAGGGACAGGGACGCGCTGCGCTAGCAGTCCCGACCGGACCATTTCCTCATCATGGTCCATGTTGGGGATTTCTGCACTACGACGTGACCAGCCAGGCAGCATATGGGTCCCTGGCACGACATAAGTACAGCCATTTTGCAGATTGGTGTCTTCCAAATAGAAGAGGACCGTGACAATGGTGCGTGACCACTGATCAACATCACGGTGTGTTTCGGTGGACATTGCTCCACCGCTGGTATCAGCCAAGCGCAGCGTGGCATGGTTGTGACGGTTTAGGATGAACTCAATGTTTGGCCCCAACAGCGAGGTCAACGGCTCGATGACCGCAGGGTGGGTCAGTGCATCCTGAAAGACACCGCCTCGATCCCACAAATTGGAAATGCGGATAACGCGGCCGTGCTTATCGCGCATTACAGGCTCGACCAATTCGTCAATGTGCTGGAGGATGGTTCGTTTGAGATCATCGACAAGTGACTCCGGAAGTTGTTCTGGGAGCTTGAGAAAGCCGTTGTGACGGAAAAGATGATATTGCTCTGGTGTTAGATTCATATAATTGTCCTTACTTTAAAGTCTTTTATATTGGACCAATCTCCGTGTCTCGATACTTTCTCTACAAAAGCGATCTATTGTATCTAAACACGCCCCTCAAACGAACGCCCCAGCACCTGCCGAAACGGCGGCATCTTGGGCGCATCGGTGACAGTGCTGTCTTGACAGGAGGTGGCGCGCATATAATGAACGGCATAGCCACGTCGTCGTTGACCTGTGTGGTTGGCATTGCTCTGGTGTAACACGAGGCTATGGTGAAAGCTGATGCTGCCCGGCTTGAGCGGTGCGGAGACAATCGGCCACTGTTCGCTGCCAAAATCATCCAAAAACCACGCGGCTTGGTCACGGTGCATCATGCCCCAGCGATGTGTACCCGGTGCAAAATTCAGACAGCCATTGGCCTCGGTCGCCTCATCAATCGCGGTCCATGCTGTCACCAAATCCATTGGGAAAATGTCACGCCATGAGGCCGAATCTTGATGCCAAGGTTGCTCGCTGCCTACCTGTGGCGGCTTCATAAACAACTGGTCGCCATAGAGTTTGATGTCCGCTGTTCCCAACAAATCAGTGATGATGCCGACGATTTTGTCATGCACGACATGCGTCCACATCACAGGGTCATAAACCGCAATGTTGAACAGCTTGCGCATGGATAGGACCTGATTCCCGACAGGCATCTCGCCCTCTCGAAAGACACGCTCCAGTTGGATACTGCTCTCTGGAATATGGTCCGCTTCACCTGCCGCAATCATATCACAGCGGTCGGCCAAGACACGGACTTCATCCACTGTCAACACATCCTCAATAACAAGAAAACCGTTCAGCTTGAACGATGTAACCTGATCCTCGGTCAAGCAACGTAGATTTGGTTTTTGCATAATAGATTCCCATCTCATGACTTCTAAACATTAATATACGCATTATATCACAAAACCACAGCATTGAAAGGGCTGTCTTTTTAAGGCTCTTGCGGACAATTTTTTGGTTTGATATAATCGATTATCTATGAAGATTGAAAATAGGCATCAGCCCTTCAACCTTTCAACCCTTCAACCTTTCAACCCTTCAACCTTTCAACCCTTCAACCTTTCAACTATATCAAGGAGGATCATCATGACAACACAACCAACACCAGCAGAACAACTCGCACAGTTCCAAGAAGAGGGGTTTTGTGTGATTGCAGATATAGCCGATGAATGGATGCTGAACAAGACGCGTGATTGCGTCAACAGAGCATTGGCTTCTGTGACCGCAGAGCAACGGGCGCGCACCAAGGCACCGGGCAGTTTGATCGATTCAGATAATCATCCCGACCTAGCGAACCTCATCGGCAACCCTCGTGCGTTGGCGGCATTGACCGCGATGGGTATTGAAGATATCAAATTCTGGAAAGCGGTCATCATCAGCAAGCCGCCCGGTGGACCTCGGCTCTACTGGCATCAGGACTGTCTGATGTGGCAGGACCCGCGTGCGTACAGTGACCGTACCCCAATGATGTTTTTGATGTACTATCTGGAGGATACATCCATTGAGAATGGCTGTCTGCGCCTGTTATCAAGAACCCACCGCCACCGTCACGTGTTGCATGACATGGGCAAAGCGCACACCAAGGATATCAACAGCGTGGAGAACCCTGAAGACCCCCGTTTTCTCGACTATGAAGGCGAGGTCGATGTTCCCGTCAAGGCAGGTGATTTGGTTATTGGTGATGCGCGCATGTTCCACGCCACCCATGCCAACAATTCAGACGAACAGCGCACAGTTATCACCATTTGGTTCCATCCTTGGTTTGCCGATTTACAGGAAGCCACACAAAGTTGGATTCACGCCGAGATGCACCGCAAGCATCAGTCATGGCCTGCCGATGCGCGGGCAAAGATTGCCGCGGTCACACCTTCGTATGCGGGTGATGTGGCACCGATGGAGCCAGACCGTGCGCCTGATGAGCGTCTACGGTGAATTTGTCGCCTAATTTGTACGACAATCTAAACTGTAGTATGATGCCTGCACTCATTAGAGTACGATCATCTTTTCTATAAGCAAAGATGACATTGTTTCGATACACTGCTATCACGACTTATGTTGTGTACAAATCAGGGAGAAGAACACATGAAAATGAAATTTGGCATCTTTATGGCCCCATTCCACGCACCAGGTCACAATCCAACCATCTCGCTTGAAAACGATTTGGCATTGATTGAGCATTTGGATCGGCTTGATTTTGACGAAGCCTGGATTGGTGAACACCACTCGGCGGGCAGCGAAATTATTGCCTCACCTGAAATTTTCATCATGGCCGCAGCCTCACGCACCAAGCACATCAAGCTAGGCACTGGCGTGGTTTCGCTCCCCTATCACAATCCACTCTGGGTAGCAGAGCGTATGGTCCTGCTTGATCACCTGACACGAGGTCGGGTGATGTTGGGTATGGGGCCGGGTGCGTTGCCAACCGATGCCTCTATGTTGGGGTTGGAGCCGCCGCAGATGCGTCCGCTGTTGGAAGAGTATATGGCAATCGTCATGCATTTGCTGACCAGCGAGGAGCCAATCAGCTATGAATCTGAGCGTCTCACACTCAAAGACGCACGACTTCATCTGCGACCTTACTCTGATCCATTGTTCGATATTGCCGTCGCTGCTGTTGCCTCACCATCAGGCGCACGCTTGGCAGGACGGTATGGCGGTGGCGTACTTTCATTGGGTGCCACATTGGCAATTGGTATGGATGTGTTGGCACATCACTGGACCATTCAAGAAGAACAAGCGGCCAAATATGGACAGGTAGCGGACCGTGCCAAATGGCGTCTGGTTGGATTGATGCATTTGGCCGAAACCGAAGAACAGGCGCGCGCCGATATGAAATATGGTATGGAGCAGTGGTTCCGCTATTTCCAAGATGTTGCGGCCTTCCCACAGATGGCGGTGGATGGTGATAACCTTGATGAAATGATTGATTTTGTCAATGGTGGTCTGGGCGTTGTTGGTACACCAGAGATGATGGTCGAGCAGATTCATAGTTTGCTCGAACAATCGAATGGCGGTTTTGGGGCCTATTTGACCTTGGCACACAACTGGGCCAACCCCGCTGCCACCAAACGCAGCTTTGAGCTCTTTGCCCAAGAAGTCATGCCACACTTCAAGTCATCTGGCCTGTCTTAAGGTTCTTACGATGGGTTCTCCCAACTTCGCTTGTCTGCATCCACAACGACAACCTCTTACTGCAGTGCAGTTCCCCTACTATTTTTTCGCAATGTCTAGCCTTTCATTGTGGTCTTTCTACACTACTTTGACCTCTACGATGTCCGAATTTTATTGTGCTCCGATGTTCCCCGGACCAAGTCCAATTTCTAAGTTTGGTCACGGCGCGTCTAACGCACATCTCGGAATCCGAAAAGGATACGTAGTTCCCGAGTAATCAACTTGATCCGGTTTTTCACTGCGGACTTGGCCATGAAAACTGTTCCGCTTCTGGATGATGGACACCTTCAACTCCAACTCGTGCGAGAAAATTTGGACTCTACTATAATTTTTTTAATTTCAT
>JBCCFC010001019.1:0-5111 GCA_039029935.1 Chloroflexota bacterium | reverse complement strand
CTCAGCTTTCATCAAGCCCAAAATCAGACTATCATCAGCCATCAGACCGTATGCTTGGCGAAATTGCTTTGCGTGGTGATGATGAATGTGCGTCAATGGCAAAATATTCACTTTTAACTGCGCAAGAAAACTGGGAATATTCAGATGCTCTTTGAGCTGACGTACAACTTGGGGATGCGTTTTCAAATAGTTTGCCAGATTCGCCGGATCAAGGTTGAGTTCTTTTGTGGCTTCCACAATCATGGAACGGTGAATCACGTCAGAGACAATTTGTGGCGATGTGACAATGTTGATTTCACATCGCACACCACGATTCAAGAACGCACTACACTGTGGGGAATAGGTTTCATCTTCGTTGATATGATAGGCAAGGATATTGGCATCTGCCAAAATCACGCTATTGTTGGGTATGCTATCCAACTTACGTGGTTTTCTACGGGTTTTGCGAGCCATAGTTACTTCTCCTGTGATGATGTAGACCAAAGTGATTGCTGACTTAACTCAGGGCTTTCAACAATATATTGAACCACACCCTGTGGCAACCCTTTTCCTAAAATGCCAGCCGTATTGTTGAGTAAGTCAATCCCTGTGCCATAAGTATGCTCTATGTAAGCCTCGTGTTCAGGGTCTATCTCACGCAGTTCCGCATAAACCTGCTCCCAGTATTCGTCATCGTTGCGGATGTGGGTTGGGTGTTGCACATTTAAAACTGCTTCATCGTCCCACTCATCCTCAATCCATTCATCATCATCTTCCCACTCATCATCTTCCCACTCATTCAATGGTTGTAACAGTGCTTGAGCAGAGTTTGATTGCGTGCCATTCATCTTGGCACCATCGCCAAGCTGCATATCCACAAAGCGATGGATCAATTCTTCAATTGAAATTTGCAAGTTGGTTGCTTTTCTCTGCAATCGTGAGAAGATTGATTCTTGGAATTGTATTTTCACAAACATGTTATCGTTGCTCCAAATGTCTATCTAGCCAGGGTGACTGCTGGCTCAACTCTGGACTTTCAATGAGGTAGACCCTTTGCATCTTCGATTGTCCAAGGTTCCTCACCCCATTCTTCTTCATCATCTTATTCTTCTTCATCAACCCACTCAACCTCATCCCACTCATCGTCAGCCAACTCAGGCGTGAATGAGGTCGGTTCGGGTATAAACGGCTGTTTTTGTTCAACAGGTTCAGGTTCGTTTTGCAGTTGTGTATCCAGAAAACGATGCACCAAATCCTCTAAAGATACCTGCAATGTGGTTGCACGTTTTTGTAGACGCACGGCTAGTGGTTCTTCTAAATATACGGCAATAGACATAAAATTCTCCTATTTACTCTGATTTCAGACTTTATCATAGGGAGCGGCTATTATACATGCATGTCTAGCCATCAGCCAAATGAATGGGGATGAATACTGTAGCATTGTGTACGCTAAACTACCTCACGCGGCGGCAACACCAAATAACTTATCAACCAAACCACCGTCGCACTCATCACCGCTGACCCTGACCACATATGCACGGACCAGTGGGTTCCGGCGGTGGCAATCATGGTGGCAAAGTAGACCAAGTAGAGTGTGAAGGGTGCAAGAAAGGCGAAGAGATGGAATGCACCGGGGCGGGCTGCTGATGGCCGGAGCAGGAGACGGATGATCTCAACCAGTACACCTGCGACGAGGAAGGCGATGGTTAGCCCTAGTGCGTGCTCCGGTAGCCAGTCGAGGATGACCATCCCGATGCTGTTGATGCCCCAGACGAGGGCGAATGTGCCAATGGGAAGCTGCCAACGACGCATGGCAAACATCAATGGCCCCATCAGGAACGTTGCGATGAGAATGAGGCTGTTGTACCCAACAATCAGGTTCACATCATTCGCGCGTGTCCAAGGTTCTGGTCCACCAATGACGTTGAAAAGTGGGTGGCTGAACATAAACAAAAAGGTGAAGATAGAGGTTAGTGTCAGTATAGAGAGGACCATTGGCCCCAACGCCCACCAGCCTGTTGCTAGTTCCTGTCCTTTGGCCTTTGCTCGATTGGCGCGATTCCAGGCAGCGCGGAGGGGACCTGTCACAATCAACCCCATGCCTAGTCCCAAGGTCAGATGGGATGGGCTGATCAGTGCCTCGATGCCATCCTCAATGCCAAATATCTCATGCCACAACATATCGCCAAAGCCCCCTGCGGCAAAAATGAGTAGCCCTGTTGCGCTTAGTCGATAGCCTGACGGCCAGATGGCTGCGCCACGCAAGCCTTTCTGCCAGTTGAGAAAGGTGGTGCCAAGCAATGCAAGAGCCACAATCATAAAGCCCGAATAAAAGACGGCGTGCCAAGGGGTGAAGAAACTTTCATCCACACGGCCATGATTGTGCGCCCAGCCATCCAGAAAGACACCTGCCACAAAGATCAGACAGAGGGCGGCGAAAAGCCAATCATAGGCGATGCTACTGATCGCAATAGCCCGCAATTGTGGTTTACTTCGTACTGGTGAAGCAATGGTTGATGCTGTCATTGGTTGTATATCCTTACTTTATTTCTGCTGCAAAATTGTTTAAAAACTTAAGAATCTCAACAGAAAGAATAAATAGGTCCACAAGAGAGCGGCATATCTTCAACTCCCTTCCGAATCTTCCCGGCCTTCCTGTTGATTTCGTTCTATTTTTCTATTTATACGCACGATTGTAACATGGGTTGCAATCGTTGTTGAAACAGTCTCTCTTCAAATATGTAATTTTTATCCTCATCACTCTAACGCTATACTGTAGCCACAAGCGGAGGTTTAATCCGCAGACTAATCAATCTACTATCAGGAGAAAAAGCAATGAGCGATTACAAAACAATTCTGGTTGCACAGGACGAGGGTGTGGTGGAGATTACCCTCAATCGACCAGATAAATATAATGCGTTGACAAGCGACGTATCCACCGAAATTCAGCAGGTGTTGAAACAGGTCAAGCGCAGTGGCGACATGCGTTGTGTGTTGATTACGGGTGCAGGTCGTGGATTTTGTGCGGGTCAGGATTTAAACGAAGTCGAGGGGCATAGTGAGAATTTCTCGTTTCGCAACCATCTAAAGGGTAGCTATCATCCCATGCTGTTGGCTATTCGCGGCTTGGAGAAGCCAGTGATTGCGGCGATCAACGGTGCGACTGCTGGGGCGGGATTAGGGCTGGCACTGGCCTGTGATATTCGCTATGCCAGTGATAAGGCCAAGTTTCTCACCGCGTTTATCGGCATAGGGCTGGCACCGGATTCCGGAGTCAGCTATTGGTTGCCACGCCTGATTGGCCCAGCCCGTGCCGCCGAAATGATTTTTACCAACGACCGCATTGATGCCATGCAAGCTGCACAATTTGGCCTGGTCAACCGCGTCTTCTCACATGACTCACTGATGGATGAGTCACGGGCATTGGCAAAACGACTTGCCAGTGGGCCACCTATTGGCCTTGCGATGGGCAAACGCGCACTCAATAAATCGCTGGGTGTTACCTTTGAAGAGCAGATTGACTATGAGTCGCATTTGCAGGAAATTGCTGGACACTCAGCCGATTATAAAGAGGGCGTGGCCGCGTTCCACGAAAAACGTACACCAAACTTCACTGGAGCATAGCAAACATCATGGCGAGAGCATACACAGAGTATCAACACATTTTGTTTGAAAAACGTGATCCCAACATCCTCTGGATCACGCTGAATCGCCCCGATGTCCTCAACGCGGCCAACCAACAGCTACACACCGAGTTTGTCGATCTATGGGCCACGATTGATGCCGACCCAGAGGTCAACTGCGCTGTGATTACTGGAGCGGGGCGTGCATTTTCAGCAGGTGGCGATCTGGATATGGTTGAGAATGCCTACAAAAATTACGACGAGATTATGCGCATCTTGGATGAAGCGCGCGACTTGGTCTACCGACAACTCAACTGCAACACACCCATCATCTCGGCCATCAACGGGGCTGCGGTCGGAGCTGGTTTGGTGGTGGCATTGCTATCTGACGTCAGCATTGCGGCAGAGAATGCACGGTTGGCGGATGGGCATGTACGCATGGGCGTGGCGGCTGGCGACCACTCCGCCATCATCTGGCCGTTGCTTTGTGGCATGGCAAAGTCCAAATATTATCTCATGACCAGCGATTTTGTCAGCGGCAAAGAGGCCGAGCGCATGGGGCTGGTGAGCCTATGTGTGCCGTTGGAGGAACTACACGACAAAGCAATGGAAGTGGCAACCGACTTGGCGACAGGTCCACGCCACGCCATCAAGTTTACCAAACGTGCGCTTAACCAATGGCTATTACAGGCTGGCCCCATCTTTGACCATTCGCTGGCACTAGAGATGATGGGCTTTTTCCACGAAGATATGATGGCGGGCGTTGAGGGGATTCGCACGAAGACGCGGCCTGAGTATCCGTCGGCGAAGGGTTGAAGGGTTGAAGGGTTGAAGAGTTGAAAAGTTGAAGGGTTGAAGAGTTGAAAGGTTGAAGGGTTGAAGGATGATTACTAAGTATGATGAGTGGTTGAAGCAAGTGCCAGATAGCATTACGCGTGATCCATTATGGGATATTGAGATTTACCGGAAGAGTCTGCTCTTATCAGATTTGGCATGGCAAGATTGCGAAATTTTGAGTCAAGCAACGTTGGGTAAGCCCATTGCGAATCAACTCATCCGCAGTAGTGGATCAATACCTGCCAACATTGAAGAAGGATATGGCCGTGGATTTGGCAAAGACTACGCACGTTTCCTAAGGATTGCTAACGGCTCTGCCCGTGAAACAAGGGGCTGGTACTATCGTGCGCGCAACTTACTAAAACCAGAAGTAATTGAACACCGCATGGCACTAATCGACACAATCATCTCCGGCCTAGTCACCATGTCCAACCAACAAAGAAACCGATAACACATTGAACCTTTCAACCTTTCAACCCTTCAGCCCTTCAACCCTTCAACTTTTCCACCTTTCAACTTTTCCACAAAGGAGAAAACAAATGATTTGGAATGAACCAATAGAGACAATGCCACGCCAAGATATGACCCGTTTGCAGAGCGAACGACTGGCGTCTTTGGTGGCCTATGTTCATGAACGTGTGCCGTTTTATCAGCAGAAGTTGGACGAAATGG
>JBCCFC010001018.1:0-5119 GCA_039029935.1 Chloroflexota bacterium | reverse complement strand
CAATACGATACAGACGAATTTTCTCCGGACTATCTTTAAATACATCTAACAAATTTAATAAAATTTCATCATTATGTGTAGAACAGAAGAGTTGGTCTTTACCTTCAGTTAACTCATTAATATCTTCCCAGAAACTCTCCATGACAAACGGGTGCAAGCCCGAATCAATTTCATCTACAATGATGATATTGGACAAGGAGTCCATCAGCCCAACTAAAATTAAAAATGCTCGGTTAAAACCATCTCCCAAAACATCAATGGGCAATAACCAGTCCTGACCAACATCTGCATAAATAAGCGGTTGCTGCGCCAACATTCCGATTTGGATATCCTGTACAGTAGGCAGGATATGTTGTAAGGCAGCAAGAAAAATCTTTTTCTTACGCACCGTTTGAAATATTTCAGAGAGCCTGTTTGTCAAGTCTGCAATATTGACCGATTGACGCGCTTCTACAAAATAGCATTGGCTACCATTTGTATCTAGGTTTCCTGTAATTTTGCCGCTGGTCTGTGATAAGACGAGTCTCTGTTCACCCGTATCCTGGACCTCATCAGATGTTTTTGTAATCGTATGCTTTATCCCTAGCAGAGGTGGTTTGAACGAAAAAGGTTTGATATAACTGTCTGCGTCGTTCAGTGGGATAGAATCGGTTACTTCGTGGATTTGTGATAGCACTTCTATTGTTAAAGTCTGTTGCAGACCATCTTTATCATTAGTCTTGATTGTGGCAGGCATCAACTGCGTTGAACCATCACCGTTCATATGCCCATTAATAAAGAAAATACTGCGCAATGACTCATCGACTGTAAGTGTCGGTGCTGGCAGTCCACGATAACGCGCAAGTCGAACATGTTGATAAACAGAGGGGGCTGCAGCTAGAGAAATAGCCTCCAATACAGTAGATTTACCCGCGCCGTTAAAGCCAACAAAAATGTTAATTTGGGCCAAGTCCTCAATTTTTAGTTGTTGAATCCCTCGATAATGGTTAATTTCGATTTGTTTAAACATTAGCTATTACACGCTCATTTGGACTACATCCTGAAATCTGTTGCCTTCTCATGGGATATGTGCTACACTGAGCATCGTTAACAAATTGACTATATCAAACTGATTTCAATCAGTGTGGTTAGTCGTAGAATGAATACTCAATTATCTTATACTATATTTAATTTAAGGAGGTAGATATGAGAAAGGTTATTCTTTTTCTCATCTTAATTGCCACACTCATTATCTTCGTGGCAGCGACGGAATCACCACAATTAGGGTCTGTCAAGTTTAATGAGGGTGTGCCATTGGAAGATGCCATTCGCCTGCTGGAAAACCATGAAATCGAGTATTATGGTGTTTCTTGGTATACCGACACTGATACACCTGTAATCCGTAAAATTCGATTTCGTGCAGAGACTCACACACCCGAAACCATTGAAACTGAGTTTTGGCGTGAGTATATTCCACTATCTCAAGGTTTTTTTGAACGGGCGATGGCAAGAAACGGTGAGCAAGAACGTTATCTCAGGGCGATACAAGCACTTAAATCATTAGATGATTGTTGGGAGGCATCATCGTGTCCTACAATCTATGTCAAAAATACCGAAACCTATGGAACGGGTAGCTTGCATCACTCTATTGACGAATCCCCTCTTGTTCAACGTGCAGAACTTCAAATCGTTACGGCAACTCGGGCGTTACGAAATGATTTTTTCGGCGAGCGGAGCAAGAGTTAGATACGTCTTTTGCTCCCGATTCAATTATGGTTATTGGCGAGGAACTCAATGACCAAGAAAATCGTGTCACAATTAGTTTAGCATGGGAACAACCACTCAACGAATTATTTAATTCAGGGGATGTCTTAGCTATTTCAGTTTTCCTGAACGATAGCCTCAATTCTAAATTTGGTCGTGGGTTCTTCTTGGATGACGCCGAGGAAGGTCTCTTACTTTTTCCGGCCTATGAACCCGAAACGAATTTTGATGGGCCTACTTTTTTGCGTAGCCGATTGGGATATCCTCCGTATACTTTGGAATTTGGGGTTGGTATCTTAAACCCGGAAGAGATGTCTGAGACCGTATACGAAATTGAGTGGACAACACCTCCTGGTCGTTATGAATACCGCGACAACGGTTTTTTCGATATCGACTATGGCAGAGCCTTTTGTAACAATATCGTCTGCTATCGTACTGTCATCCGCTGTGAAATGTTAGATGATGGTCCAGATGATATTGGTGACGACACACTGCCTGTTGAGCCGTTACCCGGTACGACGACATTCACCAAGCCTGATGACTACGATTGCTCGTACATCAACCCACTTCGAAATTTGTTACCAATCATTGTGACAGGCCGTTAACCCTCTCCTTTCACACCATTTAGATTTCTTGTTGTGGTCAAATAGAACACTATTCGGCCACAACTTCTATCTCGCTCTTCTCGCTACCGGCAGCCAACCGCAACAACGCATTCACAATTGACACCGCCACAGGCGATCCGCCCTTTCGTCCCTCCGTCGCAATCCAAGGAACATCCATTCGTTCCATCAAGGCATCCTTGCTCTCCACCGCGCTAATGAACCCAACGGGTACACCAACGATTAATGCTGGCTTGATACCAATATCAGCCAATTTTAGGGCTTGATATAAGGCCGTCGGTGCGTTGCCAATCACCAAAACTGAATTGGGGAAATGTCCTTTAATCGCCGAAACTTCTATGCCTGCCGCACTTCTCGTGGTATTGAAAGACTTTGCATATAGGTTTGTCGTCTCGTGGTTGACAAAACAATGTAACGATCCCCCAAAACCAGTGATTCGACGCTCGCTCACACCGACACGAATCATATTGACATCCGTAATGACGGCACATCCATTCTGTAAGGCATGAAGACCTGCCTCGATTGCACCTTCACTAAATCGCGTGATCTTAGCAAAGTCAAAATCAGCCGTGCTGTGGATCATCCGCTCGATAATCGCTGCTTTCGCGCCAGTCAGTGCATAGCCCATCTCGGCCAATTCACTCTCAATCATGGCAAACGACTGCTGGGTGATTGCACCGGGGTCGCGCTCATAATCAATGTTCGTCATGTCACCCTTCACCATTTACCCTTCCTACTTCTTTGATGTGTTCCGTCCAGTAATGATGTGTCTTGGCAACAACCGTAATGATATTTTTAATTTCACCACCCAACTGGAAATCCGGTCCAGCAGGGAAAAAGAGCGTATGCCCCTCACGCCGTGCAAAAACATTCTCGACAACAATCGCACGGAGCATCCAAATTGCCATCTCTTGATTGGCACATTCAAGCCCGATCCAGCCCAACGATTGGCTCTGCACGACTGGTAGTTCTGTCACCAAGCGCAGCCCACGTTCCAACTCTGACAGCACACATGCATAGCCATCTGGATTTTGTTGAACTGTCATTGGATCAACTGGCTCCAATAAGTCGCCACGATGCGTCGGACCGCCTGCCAACGCCAAGTCACAAAAATCGGTCCACATCTCATTCCATGCGACATCGCCGTCGTCGTCAAAACGTAAATCAGCCGCAGCCATCGGTGCAGCCGAAACAGTGTTATTCGTAGGAGAATCATCATCGGTGTATTGAGGGGGCAGAATCGCAGCCAGCTTTGCCTCAAAGCCATGCGAATGTGGCACACCACGCAGACCATGACTATGGTCAGATGTTTGGGGCAGACCAAACTCATTTTCAAAGCCATCAAATTTGCGGCGATACTTGCACAAGTCACAGGTCATGTTGGCTGTACCGTCAGTTACTTCTTCATAGCGGTGGACGACGGTCTCAACGAGATTTTCGTGTGCGAATAAATAATGTGAAACCAGTACCTCAATGGTATATTTTTTACTGGCCTCCACCGATTGCTCAAGAATGCGTTGATAAATACGCCCCGTAAATAGGAGATATGGCAACAACACAACTCGTTTTGCGCCCATCTTGGCACAACGTTGGACAACCGTGTCAATTCTCGGTGTGGTCAGTGCATAATAGGCTGATTCAACCCATCCGTAGTTACGACCTTCATAGAGCAGTCGAGCCAACCTTGCAACCTCGGCGTTGCTGTCAGGATCACGACTACCACGCCCCACCACAATAACGGCTGTCTCTTCGAGCGGAACATGCCCACTGGCACTGGCGATGGCATCCTGCGTGCGACTCTGTAGCACATCCACCATGTGATACTGCGCACCAAGTGGTGTGCCATAGCGAATGCTCAGTTGCGGCCATTCGGTACGCGCCCAGTTGATGATAGCGGGGACATCGTTTTTCTGATGACCTGCCGCACCAAGAAAAAGTGGTAATGCCACAATATTGGTATAGCCTTGCTCCACACAGGCGCGAAATCCATCGACAATTGGTGGGTCGGCAAACTCAAGAAAACATGGTTCCACATGAATACCAAGACGTGTGGCGATTCGTTGGGCAAACTGGCGATATTCTTCTGTAGCATCTTGGTTACGGCTTCCATGACCGATCAGCAACATCGCATCAGAATTGTTATCCATGCTTCATCTGCTCCACAAATCGCCTGGCAAGCATTGGGTTTTGTCCCATATGGACATGCAAGTAACTTGCCAACAAATTACCCTCTATGTAACCAGCAGGCTTTACCTCACTGTCATCTGCTCGTCGGCGCATATGCCAAGCACTTTTGCTATCCAGCAAAGATGCGTCAACATCCCAATGGCTGTAGTGAAACTCATGTCCACGCACCTGCTCACCCGATTGTACTAGCAGATTATCCTGCGTCGCCGTTGCTACACGATAGCCCAACGCCGCCAACTTCTGCTGCATTTGGGTTTCACCGGGGATTAGCCCCGCCATCGGCCATCGTTTGCCCGCAACGTCCGTCATGGCCTCGGTCAACACCATAAACCCGCCACACTCAGCATAGATGGGTTTGCCCGCAGCGTGAAAGGCACGAATATCCTGAAGTATGGATTGGTTGGCACTGATATAGTTGGCATAAACTTCAGGAAACCCACCGCCCAAGTAGAGACCATCGACATTTTCAGGCAAGTGTTTGTCTCGCAACGGGCTAAAGTATTTCACCTCAACGCCCAAATCAGCCAATAATTCCAAATTCGCCGGATAATAAAACGAAAACGCCT
>JBCCFC010001017.1:0-5121 GCA_039029935.1 Chloroflexota bacterium | reverse complement strand
TCTGCCTGCCACCTTTCTTGTAAATGATGGAACCCCCGCCAGCACGGTGTTGATTTGGTTAAAGTCATTTTCTAGGGTGGCAAGTTGCTCACCAGGGGCAACTGTTGCAGCGGCGATGCCCAAATCCAAGTTGATATGGGCGTTCATGCCGATGAGCAAATGTTGCAGTACGATGGGTCGCCATCGTGGAGCCGCATCAAATGCAACTTGCCACACCTCTGTTACGGGGTTGCCCGCCTGATATGCGTCAAATGCTGCCAGATAGCGATTGGCAAAAATCACATCCAGCCGCTCCATGCGTTCATTGTCTTCAAATCGTCCCGCCAGAATATCTTCTTTGACTTGAATAGTTACTTTGCGATAGAGCGCGGTAAAATAACCAACGCGGCTGTTATGCTCACGTGACCACTCAAGTATTTTGTCTAATTCGTGAATGACTTCATCAATTGTATTTGCCTGCATTCTGTTATACTCCTATTTGAACATTATCCTCGCTCTTCAAATGCTAACCGTACACCCAGCCCAATCAGCATGACACCACTCACACGATTGATCCATAACTGCACGACGGGTCGTGTCCGTAACCACGTCGATAACGAACCAGCACCGACGCCAATTACCCCCTTAATCAAAAAGGTCAACAACGCAAACATCACGCCCAGTGTGAAAAGCATCACAGTTGGCTGCGTATACCCAATAGGCACAAACTGCGGTAGATAGGCGATGTAAAAAATGGCAATTTTGGGGTTCGAGAGATTGGAAATGACGCCCTGCATAAAGAGTTTGAACGGGGTATAGTGCGTGGAAGCCGGTGTGGTGACATCACTGTTGGGCAACGTTTCACTGTCCGGCTTTGTGCGTATTGATTGAACGCCGAGATAGACCAAGTAGGCTGCGCCGACAAATTTGAGTACGCTAAACAGCGTTTCTGAGGCCATCAAGAGCGCACCCAATCCCAATGTCGCTAAAATGGTGTGACCGACCAAACCTGTGGCAACACCCGCCGATATGGCGACACCCGCTTTGGGACCTTGAGAGAGTGAGCGCGACATGACAAGAAACATGTCTTGCCCCGGTGAGATGATGATGGCGAACGATGTAATCATGAATAAAATCAATTGTGCTTGGCTCATTACCGTACAACTCCTTACCGTGCGACTCCTTGCCGTAGAATCTCAATATACTGCTCGGTCTGGCTCTTGCCAACAGTTTGCGTCTCATCGTCTTCACCCTCACCCGCAGGTGCAATCCCACGTGTCATACCACCGGGCATCGCACTCTGCATGCGTGTTGGCCCAACGCCGGGGACTTCGATACGCGAGGCGGCGTCGCTCTGCGCCAGCTTTAACACGCCTTCGGCCAAGGCTGCACTTGCCATTTCACGTTGCTTAAGCGATGTATTTGCCAAAAAGCCTTTAAACTGGGTCACAATGCCTAAAATATCATGGGCAGGTTTTGCGCCCGCCCCGATGATGATCCCCGTAATGATCACATCCCAGATTTGCGGCATATTGTCCAAAAAAGGCGTGGCAAGTGGCTTGATCTGTTCAAAAACCAACATGCCTGTAAAGTTGGCGACCAGCACCCCAGCAATCATGCTAATGAGCAAGCTGGTCCCACTCTTAAACTGAATATACTGCGCCCCTTTAAAGTCGGCGGGCTGCCAATTGCGTGCGCTGGTTAACATGAGTTCGACATAGTTCCAAAAGACCTCGACCCCACGTTCTACGCTTAATGCAGCCGTCAAAATTGGCACAAGCACGGGCCATAGTTGATTTGTTGATTCCATTGTTTTTTTCCTTTTGAAGAGTTGAAAGGTTGAAAGGTTGAAGAGTTGAAAGGTTGAAGGGTTGAAACTGAAAAGTAAAGATTTTTAGATTTACCCCATCTCCCCATCTCCCCATCGCCCATCTCCCATCTCCCCATCTCCCCATCACTCTAATAGTTCATTGCAAATTCAACCAGCAGACGCACACCAAATCCAGTCGCGCCCTTTGGTGTATAGGCGTTGGGACGTTTTTTACACCAAGAGACGCCTGCGATGTCGAGGTGTGCCCAAGGGTAGCCTTCGGTAAAGTGTTCGAGAAATTTGGCACTGGTGGCAACACCGCCACCACGCCCCCCACTATTTTTGACTTCGGCCATATCACTCTTGATCTCCTGTTTGTATTCATCGTAGAGCGGCATAGGCCAGATGCGTTCGCGTGTCGTCGTGGATGCGGCAAGTAGGCCATCACGCAATGTATCGTCATTGGCGAAAAGCGCGGCGGCCTGCGAGCCAAGCGCGACAACGGCAGCGCCTGTGAGCGTTGCTAAGTCGATAACCGCACGTGGATTGTATTGGGCGACATACCCCAGCGCATCAGCAAGGATAAGTCGTCCTTCAGCGTCTGTACTGATAATTTCCGCAGTCTTGCCTTTCATGTTGGCAAAAATATCACCCGGACGATAGGCTTTGCCATCGGGCATATTCTCGACACAAGGGGCGACACCAATGACACGACGAGGGACATTGAGTTCGGCAATCGCTTTCATGGCACTGATGACCGCGCCAGCCCCTGCCATATCATCTTTCATCTCCCACATGCCTGCTGTTGGTTTGATCGAGATGCCCCCTGTGTCGAAGGTGACACCTTTGCCGACAAAAACAATCGGGCTGTCATTTTCTGTGCCAGCAGGTGCATGTTCTAGGATAATCATCTGTGCTTCACGTTCGCTGCCTTGGCAGACAGCCAAGAGCAACCCCATGTTCAGTTCCCGCATCTGTTCTTCGCCTAGCACAGTACAGGTTAGCCCCGTCTCATCCGCCATCGCTTGCGCTCGTGCAGCCATGATTTCTGGATAAAGGATATTGGCGGGTTCGCTACTGAGATCACGGGAAAAGTTAACGGCGTTGGCAATGCGCATCCCAGCCTCAACGCCCACTGTAATCGTGCCGATTTTGGCGGCGTCATATTCCACCACTGTGCATTGAATCAGTGGGCTTGGCTCAACATCCCGCCGATATTGTGGTGCTTCGTAGGCACCCATCAGTGTTCCTTCACTGAGTGCTTGTGCCGCTGCTCGTGCATCCAAGTTACCAATGCCAGCCCCATGCACAATCGTGGCATAGCTCGTTGCATTGGTCATATCTGCAATCGCACTATAGGCGACTGATGCTGCTTCACGTGCGGCATGAAGATCAAAGTCTGCGGCCTTACCTAGCCCGACCAGTAGGACTCTGGGGGCAGCGATTTTGCCCTGTGTATAGAGGACATAGACGGCCTTAGCCTGCCCTTTAAAATCTCCCGTGGCAAGCATTTGGGAGATTATCCCGTCAAGCGCACGATCCACAACGCCTGTGGCTCCACCCGGCTGTGTGACACCTTCAAATAAATTAACGACAATACAATCTGTTTCTTGGTTGGCAATGTTGCCTTGTGTTACATTGATATTCATAAAAAAAGTTGAATGGTTGCAAGGTTGCAGGTTGCAAAGTTGCAGGTTGCAAAGTTGCAGGTTATTTTTGATTGTAAGCGTTCACCTCCCCCGTCGGCTGAGCTTGTCGAAGCTGAGTGCCCCCCTTCGACAAGCTCAGGGGGCTGAACGGTTACTTTTGATTATTATAATGAACGATGCCGGTTGGTAAGACCCAGTAATTGATCTGCCCAAAGTGCATCTGATGATTTTAATTTTGGCTATCAACAAAATAGTGTGGGAGCAAGAGCGCAGTCAGCTCATCACGGATCGATGTAATTAACGTATTGTGGACATTTTTCCACAGCCTACTCTCCTCTAACCAAGGATTCATCCCTGGAAATGGGTATGACATTGTTTACCTCCAGAATTACGTAAAAACTTAACGATGCCCATTATTTTCTACAGAAATGCCTAGAAGTCTATCAGCCCAGAGTGCATCGGCTGGGCGTAGGACTGGTTTGGGTCGTTTTGTATAATCAATGAGCATATCATACCCAGCCCGAATATACATCTGCTTTAAAAGTTTGCCAATATCTAAAATTGGTTCCTCATCTTTTGGTTTTAACGGTACCGCAAAGAGAGGAATGCTATTCCGTATATTAAATGCATATAGAAATGCTTTCTCGTACTGATCACTGCGCCGGATAAAGAGGCGATAATCTTTTTCTCCTGCGCTGTCTGTCAGTGGCATTGGCTGATTGGCACGCAACAAGTCAATCTCAACAAAGTTTATATAGGAGTCCAAAAAATCCTGTCGTTTGGCTAAGTATCTATCGCGATTTTCACCTTTGTGCTTGTTGGCATGTGATAAGACCTCAATGAGGCACAGTAGAAGGGGCAATTTTGGCGTGATTTTTGCTATTTTTAGAGGGACGTGCTTGTCCTCATTAGGTTGAACCGCACTGGTTTTCGACCATATCCCTTGCCTCTGGTAAAATTCTCCTCTTGATCAGCGTTATCTTACGCTCCTTTTGCACTAGAGTTGCTCCGCGATAACGAACAGAGTAGGTGCAAGTCACTTGATGAACGAATTTATCTGGCCAACGACGAGGCTGTAAGTGACTGTCACCTCACAAACCTTTATTCAGGGACAACTTTAATGCAAACGACGGAGTATAAATAGATTATGTTAAGAGCTTAGATGAGCATGTCAGAAAACAAATCACTTCCTCAAGTCATTAACGTCCCCAATGCGATTGGGAATAACCCGGTAGACGATGCTTCTATACAGCGCGTTCTTGAGCTGCGCGAGAGTCATCCGAACAAAAACGCTGATGAGTTAGTCGACCTATTGATTCGGAATTGTTGTTTGCAGGTTGCAGGTGTAGGGGCGGCGACAGCTGGTGCAGCAGCTATTCCGACGGTAGGCGCTCTGGCCTCTGTGGCCGTCGGCTCTATGGTCGATCTGAACTCAACCCAACGGCTCTTGCACGAGTTAATTTTGGACATTGCCACCCTTTACAATTATTCATTTCAGCCGGGTGAAAAAGAGCAGTATATGCAGATGGCGTTGGGGCTGAATGATGGCCACGCTAATGCGGGGGCAACGCCCAGCGCTGCTGAACAACTCCTCATTAAAGGAGGACAGCAGTTGGCGCAAAGAGCAACCCAGCGTATTGCCCAAAAGTCAGTAGGCCGCGCCATACCCGTTATAGGCGTGGC
>JBCCFC010001016.1:0-5122 GCA_039029935.1 Chloroflexota bacterium | reverse complement strand
CAGAGTTCGTGTCCATCTATCAGTATACCGCTTCTTCGGTGGAACGACAACTCGCATTTAAACGTTATAAATTTGTGAGCGCATCAATCTTTGGTGGATGCACCATTCTGTTTAGAAATGATTGCGACAATTCATAAGGTTTACATGCGAGTTGTCGTTCCACCGAAGAAGCGGTATACTGATAGATGGACACGAACTCTGAAAGTATCTCAGGTTGGCTACCTGAGCATCGAACGACAGCCCGAAATTTGTGGTAGACAAAGGGCAAGGATGCCAATATCACAGAGATAGCCGTGAAAGTATCTCAGGTTGGCTACCTGAGCGTCGGGCGACAGCCCGAAATGTTGTAGTGGTCAAATCGAACTTGAGCAAAATCGAACCTCACGTTCTATCCCTACCTACGTCTCTAATATCAGATGCGGATAGGAACGGGACGCTTTAACCTGTTATCGGCCATGACAGATAACGAATGATTCACAGGAAACCAGTAACAATACACTGCTATGATCGACTTTTTACCAGATGACAATCTGAACTCAGACAAAAATAATCCCGATAACAATGACTCCTCGAATAAAGGCACAGGTGATAACCACCCCGATAATGACAGCTATGACGCGCGCCAAGAACGGATTGAGCGCATCATGGATGACTATCGCAAGGAGCAGATGGAGCAATATGCAGAGACCTACTATCCATCACCCGAAGAGGCCGCATTCACCCGTGAATTTGACCGGCGAATGGAACAGTTTGAAGAAGCTGTCTCTGGTAAGGGGGCTATCACAATTCGTCAATGTCTGGGGGACCCAGCGTTTTTGCCTGCATTGGAATTTGACTATCCCGATGGCCTAGAGACCGAAATCAATCGCATCTTAGATTTATATGAATCACAAAATATGTGTGTTGATTTTCTCTATGAAGTTGATTTATATGACGCCTATTATTTCCTGACCGAAGAGTTACTGGACGAGGAGACTACCAGTCATCTGCTGCCCGAAGGGTATTTTAGCCACTTTATCTATGAGGAATTCCACCCCAATGATATAGAAGATATCAAGGAATGGGGTGGCGAGTTTGTGGCCTGGTTTTTACAAAACGAACCGGATTTTTTGGTCAGTTGTATGTCTGACGAGGGTATCTACGATCACCGTGGACGACTGCTCTCACCGCCGCAAGTTCTCGAACATCTTGCGAATTTTCACAAGCGCAGCCCAATCATCTTTCAAATTGAAATCGAACGGCAACCGCTGAAAATTTCGCTGGATGGTGATGAAGGCTATCTCGAGTTGGCTGTCTCTTGGCAAAGCCCCGGCAGACCCATAAAAGGCGCAGGGGCAATGGCTCCCTATGAGTTTGTTCGCACCGTCGGGCGCGCCAAACTACGTTTAGCCCGTAGCATCTATGGTGGGTGGAATGTCACCCATGCCACCATGCCAGGGTTGGTTCCGGTTTGGCCGAGTTGAATCGGTGGGTCAGTAGGTCGGTGGGTCAGTAGGTCGGTGGGTCGGTGGGTCAGTACTGAATACCGAATACCGAATACCGACATACTGAATACCGACTATAGTTGCGGCGTCTGATAGAGCATCTTGCCATCGACACAAATTTCGACATCGACCAAATAGGGCTGTAACTTGGCACGATTCACCGTCATCCCCAGCCCGGGTTGCTCTGGCACATGAATGTAGCCATCTATATCGCGCACCAGATGATTCTCAGTGACATCTACAGCCAGTGACTTGAGTTCAACTGGATATTCACAGAGTTCATGTGTTTGCAGCCCGGCATAGGGTTGCAGCGAGGCACTGAGGGCAAGATGGGAGGTGAAGGTGTGATTGACATAGGTGACATCACGGGCGTGGGCATAGTCGGCCACGGCTTTGGCAACGCTCAGACCACCGATACGCCCAGCATCGATTTGCACATAGCCGATGCCTGCATAATCGATCATGTGTTGGGCCATGTAATAGTTATGACTACCCTCGCCGCCAGCCAGTTTTACCGTGTCACATTGCTCTGACAATGCATGATAGGCATTGAGCGCACCAGAGACAAACGGTTCCTCTAGCCACGTTGCGCGACATGCTTCTAGCGCAGGGATACTTTGCGCCGCCCGCTCCACGTCATCTCGCCAAACTGTACCAATATCAATCAGCAGAATACCTTCACCACCCAAGCCTTCACGTGCAGCCATAAAGTGGTCGGCATCGGTCTGCGCACTGCCCAGCCCAATCGGTCCCCAGCCAAACTTGGCCGCACGATACCCGTCCGCGCGCGCCTGTCGCCCCTTTTCGACTGTCTCCTGTGGGGTATCACCAAAGAGCATGGATGCATAGGGTAGCTTCGCATAGGGCCGTTCATAGCCAAGCAGTTTCCATGTCGGTTCGCTTAGTCGATGCCCAAGCAGGTCCCACAGTGCCATGTCAATGCCAGAGTAGAGGTGGTCAGCTTGGAGGACATCCTGACTTTGGGCGCGCACCAGTTCGCCAATGCGATAGATATCGGCGGTGTCGTTCAAGGGCTGGCCCACTACCGAATCACAGACTGGTTTGCAAGCACTGTGCGACATCGGCGTCACCCAGCCCGCAATACACGCAAGCGGTGAAGCTTCACACTCCCCCCAGCCTTCATCGCCACCCGCTGTCACCCGCACCAACAGCGCATCTTGACTGCCATCACCAATATCGAGTACCTCTGGCATGGAAAAATAAAATAAATCGACCGTTTCGACTTTCATGGTTGTTGCGTTCCTTTCTGTGGTGTGTTGCAAATAGAGTGTTATCATACTCGATACGTATTGTTTCCCCAAATCGCTGTCAATCGCCAGAACTCGTTTCAAGTCTCACTCAAATGCGGACTTTACCGATATACAATGTATAATCCGTCTATGAATGATTCAACAAACCAAACAACAAGCAACCAAACAACAAGCAACCAAACAACAAGCAACCAAACAACAAGCAACCAAACAACAAAGAATCGCCTCTGGATTCAGGTCGCAACCACTCTTGGCTCGGGCATGGTCTTCATCGACAACACGGTGGTGACAATCGCCCTCCCCGTCATGCAGGGCGAGTGGGGAGTGAGCAGTGTCTCTGTGCAGTGGGTTGTCCAGGCATTTGCGCTCTTTCTCTCGTCGCTCATTCTGGTCGGTGGATCGCTGGGCGATCAGCTAGGGCGTAAACGTATGTTTCTCATCGGTGTCGTCAGCTTCGCCATCGCGTCCATCTTCTGTGGCCTTGCCACCAACACAACACAGCTCATCACCGCACAAGCCATCAAAGGCATGGGTGGGGCATTGCTTCTGCCCTGTAGCCTCGCCATTTTGAGTACCGCCTTTGATGAATCGGAACGAGGACGCGCTATTGGCACATGGTCGGCGTTTACCTCGATCACCGCCGCCGTTGGTCCAGTGTTGGGGGGCTGGTTGGTGGAAAACGTTTCATGGCGAGCCGTGTTTTTTATGACCACGCCATTTGCTATCGTCGTTGTCCTCTTAACCCTGCTGCATGTGCCTGAAAGCCGCAACCAGGAGACCGATGACTCACAGCAGATTGACTGGCTGGGGGCGTTGCTGGCAACCTCGGGGATTGGCAGTATCATCTATGGCTTGACGGTTGCATCGCAACAAACCCTCACCGCACCCTGGGCATGGAGACCATTTGCGGCGGGGATTGTGCTGTTATGCCTCTTTGTGTGGCAAGAGTCTACACAGGAAGCGGCCTCCCGAAACCCCATGATGCCCCTTAGCCTGTTCCGTTCGCGTGCGTTTAGTGGAGCCAATGTCCTCACAATCTTTCTGTACAGCGCGCTCGGTGCATTGTTCTACTTTTTACCCTTTAACCTAATTCAGGTTCAAGGATACTCACCCACTGCCACCGGGGCTGTTCTGCTCCCCTTGATTCTCATGATCTTCGCACTCTCCCGTTGGACGGGCGGTTTGGTGGCACAATATGGGGCCAAACGCCTCTTGATGCTTGGCCCTTGTATCACCGCTATCGGCTTTGCGCTCCTGGCAGTACCTGGCATAGGTGGCTCTTACTGGACCACGTTTTTCCCCGCCATCGCCGTGATGGGCTTTGGCATGGCCTTCTTTATTGCACCGTTGACCACAACCGTTATGAATAGTGTCTCCACGCAGAGCTCTGGTGTGGCTTCCGGGATCAACAACGCCGCGTCACGCGCTGCCAGTCTACTGGGCATCGCCCTCTTTAGCATCTTCATGACCAGCACCTTCAACGCTTCATTGGATAGTCAGCTTGCACCGCTCGATCTGCCAAATGCTGTCCTGCTGGCAATTGATGAACAACGGGGCAACTTGGCCGCAGCCGAGCTACCCGTCTCTGTCACCAGTACGCTGCCGACAGAGGTTGTTAACCATATTACACAAGCAATTGACCTTGCCTTTGTCGCAGGCTATCGGATCAACATGTTGATTGCTGCTGCCTTGGCCGTGGTCAGTGCATTTTGTGCATGGTGGCTGATTGAGTGAACCTTAACACATACACTTACTTTTTTGTGTTTTTTAACATTTTCGGGAACGAATCAGTCAATTTAGTCGTTGAGTAGAGTAGCCAGCGATAAAAAATGATTGATTCTAATTGTAACCTTACAAATCTTCAAGTCGCACCGCAAAATCAATAAACACAAACATTTACTGCTTCATTGGGTAAAAACGCCGCAAATTTTGTCAGGATACTCAGAATAATCACCGACTAGGCTGGCTATTTATTTTGGATTAGACATACTGCTATCCAAAATCCATCCAATTTATTCAAACAGGAAATGAGTCATTTCCACAGACACGAAAGGTAGAATTATGCGACGACTTTCTATTTTTTCCTTGCTACTCGTTCTGGTACTGGTGCTTGCCGCCTGTCAGCCAGCCGCAGAGCCAGCCCCTGAGCCGGATGTTGAGGCCGTAGAAGAGGCTGCTGAGGGTGAAGAAGCTGCTGAGGGCGAAGAGGCTGCTGAGGGTGAAGAAGCTGCTGACGAAGAAGCTGCTGACGAAGAAGCTGCTGACGAAGAAGCCGCTGTTGAAGAGGCTGCTGTGGGTGTTGAGGCTGCTGAGGGTGAAGAGGCTGCTGAGGGTGAAGAGGCTGCTGAGGGTGAAGAGGCTGCTGAT
>JBCCFC010001015.1:0-5123 GCA_039029935.1 Chloroflexota bacterium | reverse complement strand
TAATCAATCTGTGATACTGGGTTATACTTTCCTAGTCAACAAAGAAAAGCATTATCACCTTCATTCATACTACCTAAATCAATCTCAATCAAAACGCATTAACACAATTGCTCTACAACAAATGGACTAATTATCGTTAGCATAAAAATTGTGTTGGTACATCAAATGTACGAAACAGGTATGATGATTCATACTGCTATTTGCGCGTTATTGATTGGTTAGGATTCTTGGTCACAGTTTACAAAAAAATTACATACTACTGTTATTTCCTGTCATCTCATTACAAAATCATTACATTTTTCTCAATTTTAATTGATTGAAAATTGATGACCCATACTTGACCACGCAATATTACCTGCTGCGCGACAAAACACCAGACGAAATTCCTAAATCACCGGACTTTTTCAATCTATTTCAACTATATACTAAAGCTATCAAAAGAGGATAAATTTTTGGCAACCGATTCGTCTTCCGTCATTTGTCTCATTCATGATTGAGTCAGAGGACTGGTTACAGTCAAAGCCAAATTTTTTAAATTGAATTAAATAAAACGTTTAAATTTTTATGAACGGGCAACCAACAGAAAGAGGATTGTTGACCTATGGATAACACATCGAAGTCTATGTATCAATCGGAAAACAACACCACTCGCCTACACACATCACACACATCTTCACCTGTGCGGGCTATCTTTTTTACACTTCTCTTCGCCACTTTATTCACCGGATTTATGTTCCAATCCTTTCAAACCCCTTCGTCTAACAATACAAAAATTGCTGCCGCCAGCGGGTCAGCAAATGGTACAATCCCGATTGAACTGACAGACATTTTGGTGATGTGGGAACCGTTCAGCTATACACACGGAACGGCGATGAACACCATCACCCTGCAATCCTCTTCCAAAGGTGATTTTTCTACCACGCCAGCGCAGGACACCATCATCAACAGTGCGGATGACATTGGACTGGGTGATGCCATGTGGAGCGTCACGGGTTCGCCAGAAATTCGGGATGGTATGGCCTATGTGCCCGTTGGCTCGACAGCGCAATTGCGTGAAAAGTATTTCAACAAGCGCAAGACCCTCACACGTGTCAGCATGGATCTACACAACGAAGGTGAATTTATCTACAAGATGAATTCGGGGAAAGGTGGTGTGGCTGTCCGTTACGTGAACGACACAGTGCTGGTTCGTATGGGTAGCCTAGACAGCATTGGTGGAACCCAAAGCCACACATTTGTGGTTTCGCCAACACTCACAACGACAGCAACACACAGTATATCTGGCACAAAGCTCATTCATATTGATCTCTATGTGGTCAATCAAACTGCCCATATCTACATTTTCGACAGTTTAGGCATCTCCAAGGCACAGTATGACACATGGACCGATACAGGAAATGTGTTTGGTGATATTGATTATAAATTGGTTTTGGGTGAATTTGTGGGAACGACTGGCAAAGCACTCAACGGTCGTTATGATAATATCGAGATGGCCTATACCGCTGTCTCTGAGCCACCTGTACCCACAGGAGCTTCAACTCAAGCGCGTACACCTGTCATGATTACAAAAAGCCTAAATGATGCGATTGAAGGGCTGGACTATACAGGCATTGTGCGCGCAGACGGTGGCGATGGTGTTCTTACTTACTCCATTTCTGACGGCGCATTGCCTAGTGGGTTGAACATTTCTAGCCCATCTATGGCACCCGGGGACGACAAAACGGGCGCACAATACGTTGGACTGATTAACGGTTCCGCAACCACAACAGGGACCTACTCATTTACCGTCAGTGTCATTGATCAAAGTTCACAGGTCGCAACAGGTACTTTTGAAATCGAAGTGATTCCCAACACGATCTCATTTACAGAAGCCTTCACGGGTACCAACGGGACACGCATCAACAATATTACAGGCAGCCAGTGGATTAGCGGCAACCTTTCTGGCCCAATCACTGTCGCAACATACCTAAATAATACGGCTTTGGTCACGCCCAACTATACATTGATGCCAGATCAGGAGTTTATCCATAATGGCAATCGTTATATGCAGGCACAAGTGCAGATATACAGCGGTACAATGGATTTGTTGTGTGGCGTCAACAATATCGGCACAAAGATCAGCTATGACGGTCAAAACACCGTCCGAGCCTTGAGTAACTATAAAGATGGTGGACATCACATCCGCACTGACATCTTTAACGTGACCCCTAGCACACAGGGTATTACTGTGGCTGTCTATATGAAAGGAAATACAAGCCGCGTCTATGTCTTCAGTGACGAGAATGACGGCATTGATGGCACACAGGCCAATGTCGAGGAGGAAAACCAAGACTTTAGTAGTGCTTGTACCAACGGCACAAGCAGCTTCTTCCGCCTAGAGTTTGGTGAGGGACAATACGACAATGTGATTGTTCGTGATGTTCTCGAAAAACCAGACTTCCAGAATCCGGTGGCGGTCAAGACAAAAGAGTTGGTTCCAGCCTATGCTACAGTACCATTTACAGACCAGCTACAGGTCGTTGATGCCAACTTTGTGCATACATGGACAGCCAATATTTTGCCAAGTTGGATGTCGATGAGCAGTGATGGGACGTTGACAGGAACACCGCCTACAGCAAACACATACGCAATTAGCATTACGGTTGAAGATGAGCTGGGCAATCAAGATCACTTTAACACACCCGTCATTATTCGGGCCGACCCTGAGCCGGGTATGGGTACATTGATTTTTGGTTCCGACTTTGACTTCCAGTCAGGCAATACACCAAGCGAGAAAGCCTCTGTACGGGCACCCTTCCGCTGGAGTGGGGCGTTGAGTTATCGCAGCGGCGGGATCAAAAATGGTGCACATAACTCTGGTTCAATGAACACGTCAATGGCCTTTGAGAACCCACCCTATAATCCAAGCAGCATTGCAGATGCGCTAGAATTTAACTTTACTGTGTCACGAGGCGAAGTCCACTTTGGGCCAGTCAACAGCGGTGGCGGCATTGATTGTAAGGGCGTCATGCTCCGTTACGATGGTGTGCAGCATGTTGCCATCGAATGGAATACCGTGGACTGGAGTCACGGTTGTGGGTCACGTGGTAGTGACACACGCCGCCAAGATTTGCTGCTGGCAACGCCCAAAACGCATATGGGCAACAAGACCATTAAGGTTCAATTGGGGTTCCGCGGACGCTTTATGGCGGTTCGCATTGACGATGGTACGGATATCCATGTTCGTGGTCCTTATGAGATGCCAAACATGCCAGAAGGTAGTCCCATTGCCATGCGCTTTGGGGGTCTGCTGCCCTATGGTTCCTTCCAGTTCACATCCTACGCTCGCTATGGGAATGATACGATAGACGACTTTATTGTCCGTCGTGGTGTCTGGCGTGCGGGTGATCCATCCACACTGCGCCACAAAGAACAGCTTGGGCAATTGCTCTTCTTTGATCCGATTCTTTCTGGGGCCAACGAACGCTCCTGTGCAAGCTGTCACAAGCCAGAGCTTGGCTTTGCCGATGGCTTACCAGCCGAGATGGGCTTGAATGGTGCGCCATTGCAACGCAACACACCTGGGCTTGCCAACATCGCTTTGATGAACGCATTCTTCTGGGAAGGTCGTGTCGGTGATCTCAAAGATGTATCGATTCACCCAATCTCTAGCGGTTTAGAGATGAATCAGCCCATGCCTGCACTGATCGCTGAACTCAGAGCCAACGCCCGCTACAATGCACTCTTTAATCGCATTTGGCCTAGCGGTGTCACACAGGATAATATTGGTGAAGCCTTGGCTACCTATGTGGAAACCATCATGGAGCTAAACACGGCTTATGACCGCAACAGCTATGACCCACGCAAATCGGCCCCTCGTGCCTTGAGTACATCCGAAGACAATGGTTTTGTCATCTTCACTGATAAAGACAAAGCGGGCTGTACACTCTGTCACTCGCTGGAACCAGTGACGGGTTCACCAGATAAGACCACTGGCACCTATTACGATGCCAAGTTCAAAGCATTGGGTGTCCCCAATATTCTGACAGCGACAGCCGAAATTTCACGCACATTGGATGGCGACGTTGGTCATGAGTTGGTCTCTGGCAACCCAGATGATCGCTATACCTTCCGTGTACCCAGCCTACGCAACCTGTCCGACACAGGTCCATATATGCACAATGGTGTATTCGACACATTAGAAGAAGTTGTAGACTTCTATGTTGAAGGTGGCGGGTCTGGTCTTGGTGTTGCCAATGTGCAAAATCAATCATCCGAAATTCGCAAACTCAATCTCACCGATGAGGAAAAAGCGGACTTGGTGGCCTTCCTAAAAGCACTTAGCCCAAATGTGTCAAACTTTGTCGATATTCCATTGAGCGTCCCAAGCGGTTTGGTTGTCGGTGGTACAGACGCCACTCTGAGCAACCCATTGGGGGCCATCGCTGGTTCGGTTGTGCTGACCGATGGTGTCACGCCATTGGGTGGCATCAAAGTTGCAGCTTACCAGCAGGGTATCAGCAACACATGGGGCTTTGCTGGTGCAGCCATGACCAATCTGTCGGGTGAATACACGATTACACGTGTTCTTTCTGGCACATACCGTATCTTCTTCATGGACCCATTGGGCAACCATAAGAGTGAATATTGGAACGACTCCAAAACCATTACGGGCGCAGCGACCATTGATGTTATGACCTCAACGGTTGGCAGCATTGATGCACAGCTTGCCTTGCCAGCACCACCCAAAGCAGGTGTTGATGGTGGTGCGACATCATGGACAGACCCAGAGACGGGCGAAGCCAATATTACCGCATGGCGTGCTAGTGATTTCAACATCATGCGTGAAGTGACCTGTGCAGATGGTGAAACGGGACCAGAACCTGTGACGCTGCTCATCGGTACAGAGACATATACAATGACCCGTCAGTCACCTGGTGCTGATATCTTTACCTATAACCTGCGCATTGGTGATGCCTCTGCCCCGGATGCCAATTTCTCAAACCCTGGTAAACACGAACTCAAGGTCAACAAGACTTGTAATGGTGCGGCCAGCGAGGAAGTGGTTGGCGAGATGTTTGTGAAATTGGCATCCGGGGCAGAGGCATCACCAATGCGCAGGTTATAGGTAAAGATATCAGCAC
>JBCCFC010001014.1:0-5134 GCA_039029935.1 Chloroflexota bacterium | reverse complement strand
TAACAACGGCAGCACCAAAGTCCGTGCCATTGGTCGTGCTTGGTGTTGGACTACCATCGCCAATCGCACTGCCCTGACCCGTCACCGCAATTTCGGGCAACAGCCCCACCCCCTCAATAGCAAAGGTGTAAGGATGCTCATCCCCATCATTATTGCCAATCTCGATGGTGGCACTGTGTGTCCCCGATATCGTCGGTAGAAAGGTCAACTGGAACGTGGTTACACTGCTGCCAGCGACATCGGTAGCCGGGTTGGCGGTCACGGCAAAGTTGCTGGCGTTGGCCCCGCTGATGGTTATTGGCAGCGTCAGGGTCAGCGTCGCCACCGCTGTATTGCTGATAGTAAAGGTCTGAACGACGGGGACACCCAACGCAGCCGCCCCAAAGTCTGTGCCATTGGTCGTTGTCGGTGTCGTGCTGCCATTGACAATCGCCCCTCCCTGCCCTGTTAACGCAATTTCGGGTAATAGCCCCGCACCCTGTACCGCAAAGGTATAGGGGTTCTCGTCGCTATCATTGTTGCCAATCTCGATGGTGGCACTGTGCGTTCCTGGTATCGTGGGTGTAAAGGTCACTTGAAACGTGGTCGCGCTGCTACCAGCGACTTGGGTAACAGGGTCGGCTGTCACAGCAAAGTTGCTGGCGTTGGCCCCGCTGATGGTCATCGGCAACGTTAATGTCAGTGTTGCGGCTTCTGTGTTGCTGATGATAAAGGTTTGGATGATGGGGACACCCAGCGCGGCAGCACCAAAATCCGTACCATTGGTTGTGGTCGGTGTTGTGGAACCGTGAATAATCGCATTGCCCTGCCCTGTCAGTTCAATTTCCTGTGTGGCTCCTGTTCCCTGAATGACAAAGGTGTAGAGGCTTTCGTTACTATCATTGCTGGTGATGGTCACGGTGGCTGAGACTGTCCCTTGCGCGATGGGATCGAACTGTACAGTGAAGGTGGTCGTACTATCGCCATTAAGCGCGGTGACACTAGGCTGCGCCGTCACCATAAAGACATCGGTTGCGCCACTTAGCCCAACGATGGGTGTCCCACTCAATGTCAGCGTAATCTCACCACTGTTGCTGATGGTAAAGGTGCGGGTGATACTATGGGTGGTGATATCCTGCCCGCCAAAGTCTGTATGGTCCGCCAACGTGGGGCTGGTGTCGCCATCGGTGATGAGCAGGCTGTTGCCGAGTACGGCGATTTCTTGCAAACGTTGATTCTTATAGAGGGTGACGAGTGGGCTACCATTGGATATGCCACTGCCAGTTGACGCACCCATGATCAGGATATCAAGATCGCCGTCGTTATCAGCATCGCCCCATGTGGCTGAACTGCCCCCGACACCCGTCAGGGTTTGCGTGGCATCGACAGAAAAATGTCCTGTGCCATCATTCTGGTACAATGTCGCCACAGGGTCGGGTGAACTACCATTATTCACGCGGTTGCCCGTAAGCAATAGGTCCAAATCACCATCATTGTCCGCGTCGCCCCACGCCACAGAGCTACGTGTCACGGCTGTAATCGTCTGTGTGGCCGCAATAGAGAAATTTCCCGCACCATCGTTGTTGTAGATGGCGGCCATAGGTCCCGCAACGCTGAGACCTGTGAAGAGGATATCAAGGTCACGATCATTGTCCGCATCGCCCCACGCCACAGAGCCATAAACGACCCCCGTGATCGTCTCGGTTGCATCTAGGGTAAACTGACCGCTGCCATCGTTGATGTATATTGCCGCCAAGTGGTCGCCGCCATTACCGTCGCTCGTGAGCAAGAGGTCCAGATCGCCATCATTGTCCGCATCGCCCCACGCCGCAGCATTCCCGGATACACCTGTGATAGGTTGGGTTGCATCAACCGTGAACGTACCACTGCCATCATTTTTATATAAAGCTGCCATTGCATTGCTACTGCCGCCACTGATATGTCCTGTGAGAAGGAAATCGAGGTCGCCATCGTTGTCTATGTCTCCCCATGCCACATCGCTTTCTTGCACCCCAGTCATAATCAGCGTCGTTGCTACATCAACCGCAAAATTACCATTGCCATCATTCGTATAGAGCGACGCTATGCTAGTGTCAATGCTATCTCTCCCTGTCAGCAGCAAGTCCAAATCACCATCATTGTCTGCATCTCCCCAGGCAGCTGCGCTTGTATCGACATCTGTGATGGTCTGGGTGGCATCAATGATAAAATGCCCATTGCCATCATTTTTGTACAACGAGGTGTCAGGAGTACCGCTACTGGTTCGCCCAGTGATCAGAATGTCAAGGTCGCCATCATTGTCCACATCTCCCCAGATGCCTTCCCCAAATCGAACCCCCTGAAACGTCTGGCTGGCATCGGCAATAAACAGGCGTTCATTTTGATTGCTTACAAAGCCAGTCGTAAAGCCCCATTGATGTGGCGTCACCGCTTGGTTGCCCGTATCGCTGATGCCCGCCGTTGCGACAACCTGCACAGGTTCCCCCACAAACAAGTTTTGGCTTGGGTTGAGCGTGATTGTATCACCACTGACCGTTGCGATGTCCGTGTAGTAGCCACGGAAAGGACTATGCATGGTAAAGGTGCGTGTGGTAACGGTAGTGGTGCTGATGTTTGTACTAAAGGTGGCTGTGATGTTGACGCCCGTATCCACACTCACCGCATTCTGCTCAGGTCCTTGCCCAGTGACGATGGTCTGTGCCTGTGCGGTTTTGGCTGTCAAGATGATGTTGGCACAGAGGATGCTCATCAGGATCAGCAGCCATCGTTTGCGCCTAAACCACGCTGGCCCACCCATGAGTGCATGGTGTTGCCCTCTGGATGCATTGACTGGCGTTATGGGTTCATGCACGTCGGCATGATGCCCACAACCAATCTCTCGTCTTGGTTGAATCTTGTCGAACATTGTTCCTCCTTGATCCAAATTGCTTTGAGTAAAAACAAATAAACAGGGTATAGCAGGTGAGCGGTATGGGTGCGATGAATGCGATGATGTAAATGACAGATAATGTATGCGTTTATATGACTGGCAAATCGGGGCAAGTACACTGGAATTGCATGACAATTTGCTAGTCATGTTTGCCTACATTATTTGCTCCTCATTCCTGTGTAAATCCCAGAAAGTAACTAGACAAGCGCGGAGCTAGGCACTCTCTAGTGCCGGAGGTCGCATTAGAGAATGCTCAGTCCGCTATATCTAAAAATTTATTGGGATTTACTTGAGAACGGCTTCACGAAATAATCTGGCTGGACAAGCCGCATCACGTTTTCAGGGTCAGCGTTGCCAACAATAATCTGCACCTGCTGTTGGCTTGCGGCTTGGAGCAGAAGACGGACGCGCGGGTCGTTGTCGAGGCTATATAGATAGGGGACATGACACGGTACGACGATGCACTGCACCGACTTTGCCAGCGGCAGTGCTTGGCTGAGTGTCATGTCTGGTATCAACGCCACACCATAGACGCCATCGACGCGATGACCGCGCAACCCAACAACCTTGACCCACAATCCTGATTGGCGTAGTGCAGAGATCCATGTGACAGCCATCTGTTCATCAAAATTTGCACCCCACAAGACGAGGACCTGTGGATTGTTGGTTGTCTTCACGAGTCACCTCGCCTCTATCTCTGTGGAATTTCCTTATGAACAGGATCGAAAGAGCCGACTGCAAAAATTACGATGCAGCAGACTCTCTCATTTGTGTGATGAATGATTGCTCATTGCCAAACTATGCTTGGATAGGATTCCCGCCATAATCCTGCAACATCTGATTCAATTCTGAAATCGCTCTTGGTGGGCTGCTTCGGATCGTATAATTTTTAACCTTAAAGGCCTTTGGAACGGTATACTTGAACGTGACGCCATGCTTTCGTGCTGTCCCAATCTCATATGTACCATACCAATCTGCAACCGCGATTGTGACTGCATCTCGTGGGACGACCAACTCTTCGGTATAGCTTGTTCTTGACGCCTCTGAGACTGTCTCTTCATGGACTTCTGTCAGCTCATTCTTCACTTCAAGCTGATAGTTTACTGTTGCACTGACGTCAACACCCTTCACATTCGCCTCTGCACCAACTTCCACGCCTATCGTGGGAGTCGTGCCTTGGACAGACTGAGAACTGTCTGTTGTCTGAGTCACATTGGATATTTCCCATTCAACCGTTCTTGTAAGAGATGCTTCTTCAGCGTCGAATCCTCGTAGATCAAAAACTTCGCTGCTTGTTCCATAATAGATATCTTCGACTCTTATGTCGTCTAACACCTGAAGCTCGTATGGCTTATAGACCTCGACACGGCCATTTCGGGTCAGTGTTAACTCATCGTCTCGGCTATACTCCGTATTGGCTTGGACGATAAACGCACCCAATACCCAGCCTTTTTTGAATTCGACCCGAACTTCTGTGTGATGGTCTTCCCAATCAACTGTTTGTCCAGCGTGCAAGAAACCCTCTTTTAGCCCTGCGGCTTGTGTTGTATCATCCCCTCGAAAGAATCTGTAGAAGACTTTGCTTGGATAGTGACTTGTAATTTTCATGTTATCTGTTCCTTGATGTAACTCATCCACAATTGTGTAAAAAATATTGGCGGTCCTTGTGGCTCATTTGTTGTTAACAAACGCTTTCTGCGGCGTCATACAGATTGATAGAAGCCGCCGCCACTTGCTTAGGAACGCGGATTAAATAAAACCGGAAAGTTGTCATTCCTGAGAAGTCAGGAATCCAGTGTTGTGTCAGCGGTAGATTCCTGCCTTCGCAGGAATGACGGTTTGGTAAGTTTCTGGTTTTATTTAATTCTCATTCCTTATCAGCTTGCGTATCAATCTGTATTGGGTCTGTTGTCGATTGCTCTCAAATAAGCTACATCTCTACTTTACACCCGCTGGCAGGGCTAGGTTTACGGATTTACGTTAAAACACTGCGCATTTACGTTAAAACACTGCGGACTTTGCTGAAAAACCGCAGAGATCGCAAAGAATACAGGGGTTTCCGAGAGAGTCAGAGGGTTTCTGTTTTGTTCCCACATATGTATCCAACATGCGTGACAACAAAACAGAAACCCTCTGACTCTCTCGGAAACCCCTGTATTCTTTGCGATCTCTGCGGTTTTTCAGCAAAGTCCGCAGTGTTTTAACGTAAATGCGCAGTGTTTTAAC
>JBCCFC010001013.1:0-5151 GCA_039029935.1 Chloroflexota bacterium | reverse complement strand
CTGTGCGCTACCAAGCTGCGCTACTCCCCGAATCTGTTTGTGATTATAGCGTGGTTTTGCATGGATGTCAAGTCTGAAATCGTACAAAATTCGTTAAAATCCTATTTTAGTCAAGAATTTTTCTCAAACTTCGGATTTTTCGGCCAGACCATCGCTTTTGCTTCAACTCTTTTCCTGTTATTGTTTTTTGTAAAGCGGTATCCGAATATTGTTCATTGGTCGCAATCAATTGATGGAGTATATTTATTTTTGAATCTGTTTGGGCCAATTCTATCTGTGTATCAGGTGAGTCTGGCATGATTTCAGGTTCAGTTGGTTCTGCTACACCGACGTTGCCAATGGAGTCCTCGCTATCATCACTCGCCGGAGCCCCACTCAATGTTTCTGGCTCATTCACGTCTTGCGTTAAAGCGGCATTATGCGCCCCTGTCGTTTTATCTTGCCGTGCTTCGGGCTTAGATTCACCCATTAATGCTGGCTTGACACGTCGCCACATCAACAACCACCCAGCGACAACGAGGGCAATCAGCAAGAGAACAGCGACGACCCACCAATTATCCATGAGTAGAGAGGCTTGCAGGAAATAAATTGTGTATAGATATGCTTGTGGATAGAAAAACATTTGAAAAAATCCTAGCTTGATACAGACTCTACATACTACACTATGTCTTACACTATATCTTACACTATATCATCACCATGGGACTGCTGTTGAACTTGGCCTGTTAACATTATATAGAATGCATTCATGGCCGCAACTGGACTCTCTTCAAATGCCTGCTGAACTGTTTCGACCATGAGCCATCTCCGTTTGCGGTTGCTATTTTCAGCCACTTCGTTAGCGGCTTCGACTGGAATCAACCCCTTTATGCTAAAGATATGATAGAGCGTATTGACCAATTCTCGATTTGATTTGGCTGCAAGATTGGTGTCTATATTGGTATAGGCTTGAAATAACTGTGTTTGTGGGCTGAGTTGGGCCGTATGATAGAGCATTTCACAATAAAAAGTGACAGCATCGGTTAATGAATGGTGGACATCGGGCACCTTTTCCAGCCGTGAATCAAACAACCACTGCAATTCCATTGCAAGACTTTGGCAATAATCATTCAAAACAGCGATGAACAATTTAGTCTCACGTTGCGAGAACCCCCCAATCCAAGCGCATACGGATTCACTCATGCGCTCATTTTCTGTCACCCATTGATGAAATTGATCGCTTAACTTGCTTTGTTTTACAGCTTTATTCGGCGTATATTTGACTAATTTTTGTTGCGCCTTAGATAGCCGTAAATTGAGTTGCCGTTTCCCTTGCTGTTCGTCAACAAATGTCGTCGATTCAACATCACTGCCAAGCGAAGACACAGCTACATATTCCTCGCTTGGTTGGCTGTTGGCGTTTCGTCGTCGAAATAATATAATAAGAACAGATAGTACAAGGACTGCTAGTATACCGATCAGTATGGGTGACATAACATTGCTCCCTTCTTATACTAAGAAATAACGTAAGTGAATGATCAACCTATATGCTAAGATGGAATCATTACGCGTTCAAAGGTCGTAGTCTTGGTGTCAAAAAAAACAAAACTTGGCTCACCAAAGCGTCCCATAATTTCCCCAGGATTGATCCAGAGTGTTTCGCCAACCTGCTTTTTCATAAAGACATGCGTATGTCCACTAAAGACCGCTTTGTATTGGCCTGTTGCGGCCAACCCTTCGGCAATTTCAGGGTAATGCGTGATAGCAATGGGGACACCATCAAACGTTAATTGACCAACGGGATTGTAAAATGTTACGTTCCCTGCTTGGGCGGCAATCGTCATTAACAAAAACATATCGCCATCATTATTGCCGGGGACACAGTGAATGGGTCCTGAAAAGGCATCAGCGATTTGTTTGAGGCTAAATGGTGCGCAGAAATCTCCAAGAAATAAAAGCGCATCCACATCACCCACTGTAACGACTTGTTGCAGTGCCGTTTCTAAACGCCAAATGTTGTCATGACTATCTGATAATACAGCTAATTTCATGATTGACTGCTCTTTCTCATGTAATATGAACATTAGAAGTTTGTATATTCAATATTATAGCACATTCTTTGGAACGCGCCTGATTTATCTGCTATACTCTACCATTATGAACATACTTTGGATTGATACGTACTTTGTGAGCCAGCATATAGTTCGTGCTCGCTCGCAACCCGAGTCGCGTCTATCAGGTCGCTATATACAATTTTTCTGGATGGTGCTGCTGGCGGTAAGCGGTGTCGGCTGTGGGCAAGTCATCACGATTTCGCCAACACCAACGCCAGAGCCAACAGCCACTATTGCCGTTGAAGTTGTGCTGGCAACACCGCTGCCCACCGCCACACCGGCCCCTTATACACCAGAGCCGACGGCCACACCAACCATCACACCAACACCCGTCATTCATGTCATTGAGCCGGGGGAGAGTCTATTGGCAATTGCGGGTCAGTATAATGTCACGGTGTCAGCACTACAAGAGGCCAATGGTATTCTCGATCCTAGAGTCCTACAGATTGGGCAGGAGCTGTTTATCCCTAGCGAGGAGGAAGAAGCAACCCAGGACACGAGTTTGACACCGACCCCAACGCCGATTGCCTTTGCCATTGAGAATGTACGTTTTCACAAAACAGGCATCGGTGGCCTCTTGGTCATGGGTGAAGTACACAATGATAGTGGTGGTGCATTGGAGCAACTACGCGTTGGCGTAGCCTTATTAGATGAAAATGAAACGGAACTTACGCAGGCCAATGCACTCGTTGCTTTAGACTTGGTGGATGTCGATGAGCGTAGCCCGTTTGCGATCTTGTTTGCGGATGCCCCAGAGCACTTTGAACGCTATCGGCTCCATCCGATCAGTGGTGTCCCAGCATATGTCGGCAGCTATTATCGTGATTTGGAGATACGGGACCTGACAGGTGAGGGTGAGCGCTACGAATCGTACACGGTCAGCGGTCGCATCTATAACGCAGGTCCAGAGGAGGCGGTCAGTGTACAGGTTATCTTGACAGCCTATGATCCGCTGGGGCGTGTGATTGCCATGCGGAAAATCGTGCCGGAACATAACGTTGTCCCACGTGGTGGAGAAACCAATTTTAGTGCTGTGCTGGCCTTGATTGGGGGACCTGTGGAACACGTGTCTGCGGTGGCGCAGGGGCGCAGGATTAGTTCGCAGAATAGTGAGTAACATGGAGTCTGATACGGTTGCAGAGATTACCACTCTGATTCAATCGAAACTTTGAGGAACAAGATGATGAATACATTAACTATCAAAGGCGTACTCGTCTTTTTATTAATCATAGGCCTAACAACAGGCTGTGGGCGGAGTAATTCCGATGATACGCCCGAACCCGTACCGACATTCACTCCCACACCGATTGTTGAGCAGCAATCTTCCGCCGAAGCAACCGATACACAAGAAACAAGTGTGACGGAAGAAACGAATGCAGAGGACGATACAACAGAAGATACAGCAACCAAGCCTGCGCCACCCATTGATGGCCCCTCTGTTTCCACACCTGACAGCCCCATCCTCCCAGAACGACTCAGTATTCCGGCTATTCAGCTAGACACGCCCGTGGTCGAACTCGGCTGGAGTCCACAACAGGATGACGCTGGACGTGTCTTTAGCGAATGGGATGTAGCCGACAAAGCCGCAGGGTGGCACAAAAATAGTTCAGTCCCTGGTGAGGAAGGCAATATTGTCATGAGTGCGCACAACAATATTCTTGGCTCTGTATTTCGTGAACTAGACCAGCTTAAAAAAGGTGATGTGGCAACGATTTGGTCCAATGGTGAACGATTTGACTATAAAGTCGATAAGGTGATGATTGTGCCTGATCGCTATGCTTCGTTTGAGCAAAAGGTACAGAATGCAGAGTGGATTCAGGAATTTGATGATGAACGACTGACTCTGGTGAGTTGCTGGCCGCGTGATGACAACAGCCACCGTATTATTGTTGTGGCGCATCCGGATGGGTAGGTTACCTATCGTTCTCCCTGCCACCACTGCTTAGGTTTCATTCGCCGCCCATAGCCCAGCCGCTCGTCCAGTTTGAGCATTGGGCTACGCAGTCGCGTCCCTGCCAACTGTCGCCCGACACGATGCCACCATTTGCTAAAATCTTTGTTATAGGGACAGACGCGGATACAGATAGAACAATCGCTGTTTTGTGCTGCCCAATAACTAAAACACTTCTCGCCATCAACTGTCCACTTTTTGATGCCCTTGATGTTGGATTGATTATGGATTTTGGTGGACGGCTCGCCAACAGGAATGGCTTTGGCAGGACAAGCATTTGTGCAACGACGACAGGTGTCGCAGAATTCTTTGACGCCAAACTGAATGGGTTGGTCGGTTGCCAGCGGCATGTCTGTAAAGATTTTGCCCAGCCGCACACGTGGACCAAACTCCTTGGTAATCAGCAGGCCATGTCGGCCATATTCTCCCAATCCTGCCTGAATCGCCAACGGAATCGCCAGTGCTGTGTCATTCATGCTGGCAACCGCATGATAGCCCAAGTTGCGGATGTACTGCGCAATCGACAGCACCACCAGCGCATCATGCGAATAGCCTAGCCCCGTTGCCGCACCGCTGAGGGCAGAGGGGACTGTACGAATGAGGTCATAGTCCATTGCCTGGGCGGTGACAATCACGCGGTTGAGACCATCCGGAATCTCCTGTGGTTTCTCGGTTTGGCTCATGTCGCTAAATTTGTTGACATACATCCAGCGTTCATCATAAGCCGTGACACCAACCAAATCTGCACCAAAACCCTTGGCGACACGCTTGATCTCTGTTGCCGCCTCTTCGGGTGTCCCCACATCTAATTTGTGTTCTGCCACATCACGGTAAAGCGTAAACTCGTCCGAAAACCCTTCCCGCCGATCTTGCTCTTCCTTGAGTTCGGTGAAGATGTCACTGACATGCCAGGCTGCATTGCGCAGCGCATAGTCCTTCTGTGTAAAGCCATCCGCACGTCGCCACGTCTTGAGTGGTTCACGATAGGTGGCATAGAACAGCTTACTCTTAGCACTGCGAATGGTCTCGTCCCACCAGGAACGGCGGAAGACATCATCCTTTTGGTTAAAGCGTTCAAAGTTGTCGGTGATTTCGATGTTTGGCATG
>JBCCFC010001012.1:0-5154 GCA_039029935.1 Chloroflexota bacterium | reverse complement strand
CTAATGCCGGTGTTCTCGTGTACGACCCGCAATAGGACCCAGAGGGTACCCCGCTAACTCCGCGTTTCGATGGGTAATTTATTTTGTGGATTAGCCTTAATCAACAATGTTGAACCAAGAATTTCCTATGCCGCGTTTGGCGAAGTCTGCGTCCGTCACGGGTTGAGCTAGATTGATACCGACACCCTAGTACAGCCTGGCCTAAGTCCATGTGCAATTATTCCGCTCTGGTTTGCTGCACACGTATTTGAGCCAGCCAGTACTAGCGATAAGGGACTGAGTCGCTTACTCTCAGAAGAAGACATATTCATCTCAGCGATAGCCCGGTACATAGACCTCATAGCGACGAATATATTGCCAATTCCCCTTTAACACGTGACACAGCCCCCAGCGAATTTCATCATGCGGATTCCCCGTCTCTTGCGGTGGACTAAAGCCATTCGCGCGAAACGGCCCCAACGCTTCGGGTGTGCCTTTGAGGACCGCCATAATCTCAAAATTGATGCCATCGGGTGCAAATTGAATCGTGTTCTTCTCCGGCCCATCGGTTGTCAGCAGGGCAGCTATACCGCCATCGTGATGCCAGACACAGACTTCGTGACCGCTGTTGGTGACTGGGTTGTAGGGTGACTTGGTGTAGGGTCCCTCTGGCTGGTCAGCGATAGCAACACCCCAGCGAATCTGCCGTCCACCAAAGTCGCGCCGTTCACCCATCTGCTCGCCTTTGTAGTAGAGATAAAACTTGCCCTTGAAGTAGAGTAAACAGGGGTCATGCACTTTGTGGCTGTCAAAATCGCCCTGCGAAATCACGGCAAAGCGGTCATCCACATCGCCCAGCCACTCACCATTATCGGCCGCCGAGAGAATCGGTTTGGGCAGTTTGTGCCAAGGACCGTCGGGGGAATCAGCAACGGCCATGCCAATTTGGTTCTTGACGCGAACCACATACGGTGCTTTGACGACCTGATAGACGAGATAGTGTTTCCCTGCATAAACAAAGATTTCCGGTGTAAAAACGGCGCGATCATCATACGACCCCGCAGGTCCACGCCCGACCGCCAGCCCCTGCTCATGCCATGTCCAGCCATCTTTAGAGGTCGCATACCAGACCTCAGTCAGGTCCCAAGGGAAGACTTTGGCATTGGGATCGCCAGAGCCAAAGCCGACGGTTTCGCCGTTGCCTTTGGTGTACCATACGTAGTAGGTGTCGTCTACAAGGATGACGGCAGTGGGGTCACGGCGGATGACGCCTTCCTCATAGACAAAATCGCCCCCGCAGTCATGCTCGCGAAATTGACAGAACCACTCTGACCCTTTGGTATATTGCAACGCACGTTTCGATGCCGCACTCAGATATTGATTGTTTTCATTCATCAGTTATACAATCCTCTCATCCCAATTTAGCCGTTCACTGTCCAGCGTGGCTTGGACACAATCAGGAAAACGCTGCCCACAGATATAGGTCTCCGGCGTCCCCCAGCCCCACTCGGCAATTTGTCCTGTCAGCCGATGATACCCCCGTTCTGTATACTGATTGGTCGCCTTCATGTAGTGAACGATATAGGCACGGCGATAGCGGTCCGAGCGATTGGGTGTGCTACGATGGAGCAGCGCGTTGTTGAAGACAACCAGCGACCCTTTGGGCACTTCGACAGGGACAGCCTGTTTGTCTAATTCATCGGTGATGCGCGGAATATTCTTGCCCAAAAACTTATCATCGGCGTTATCATCCTCACCATGATCAACCACGCCATGCCGATGCGTGCCTGGGATCACCCACAGACATCCATTTTCAACATCGGCATCATCAATGGCAAGCCACGTTCCCACTGTTGTCTCTTCAATCGGGTAGCCGACTGTAGACTGATAGGTGTTTCTGAAATACCAAGAATCTTGATGCCACGCCACTGCTTTGCCTGTACCGGGTGGTTTCAAAAAGTAGAGATCATTGGGGCAGAAGAGGTCCTCACCGACCAAGGTATGCGCAATTGCCAGCCGTTGTTCATCCTTCATGTGTTGGCGGACAAAACGGCTGAACAGCGAAATCCGAAAGATGTTGACAAGCGATGCGGGGCCCGTCTGCACTGCTGCCTGCCCATTGCGCGCCAACAGCCTACGTCGCTGCTCATGGGTAATATACGGCGACTCTTCCATCTGCGCAATCAACCAATTGACATGATTGCCAAGTTGGTCCATTTCATCCACAGTATACGCCCCTGTCCGCACAAAGTAGCCATGTTCTTGATAAGATTGCATCTCTGCATCTGTGATTGCATGTTGATTTGTCATTTGGTTGATCTCCTTCTTCATTCGATCCCATGCCATGTGGTGTATTTGTTGTTGCTCTCAATGCGCTAATCTGGCATGAGTGCATTGTATAGTAACATGGTTAGAGTGTCAAATGTAAATTGTTGACAATTTTGAACAACGGACGAGTAACATAGCAAACCGAGAATAAGATCGTTTATATTGCATCGCCATTCAATATGTTTTAATTTTAGCAAAATGTTTGACTAAGCTGTAATTTTTTATTAAGCTAGAAACCGACAATTTGGCAAAAAACCAAGACATTTGACGATTGTTTTGCATGATTTTACGACAAATGTAGCATGTGTATTGGACCGATTTTGGTATAATAAAACGGATTGAATCAAATATCCATAACTTTGATTTGATCATACCAGAACAACCAATCAGAAATCTCAGAGGTTTCAATGCATAGGCCCAATCCATTCACGCAATCCAAGTTCTTTGTTCGTTTTGTCGTCTGCCTGTTGATGGGCAGTGTTCTTTTACTTTTAACCGATCATATCAGCTTCTCCTCGCAGTCTGTATCCGCGCGCGCTTTGCCTGCAGCAATACAACGTGTACCACAGGTAAACCAATTTTCGCCTAGATTCAACGCGTCCGCTGATATCCCGACGGACGCCTGTTTGACGTTAACAAACGACACCTTTGTCTTTAACGCGCTCGGGTATACTGATAATGATGATGGCACACATACGCTCTATTATCAAGCGACGAATAACAGTACAAGTAATGTTCGTATCTTTCGAATATTTACAAATTCTTGGAATAGGATTTCGCCCAGCTCAGGAAGCACATATACTGGGCAACTGGGAAGCTATCGTACTAGAAGCTGGGGCAGGACAAGTCTTATGTATACCCCTAATTTCTCTGGTTTTAGTAATGGTCAAAGTGATGTTTTTGTCATCACAGTCAGTGGATTTAATCCAGCAGACCAAGCCACGATACGGATGAATACGGGTAATATAAAAGACATTAGCTTTAGATGGCAAGATGCAGTGAACTGTGATCTTTCTGCCGCCACACCAACACCGACTAACACATCAGCCGCAACGCCAACACCAACGTTTACGCTCACACCAACGCCGACTGACACACCAACATTTACACCGACACCAATCCCAACGCACACATCAACGGCAACGCCTATACCCACGCCTAGCCCGACCCACACATCAACGGCAACACCTATACCCACGTCTACGCCGACACCCATCCCGACTGACACATCAACGACAACACCTATACCCACGTCTACGCCGACACCCATCCCGACTGACACATCAATCGCCGCATCAACACCAACCTTAGCGTCTACACCTACACCTACCGAGACATCAATGGCAGCACCAACATTTACCTCCATGCCTATTCCAATTGACACATCAACGGCAACGCCAACCCTGACACAAACACCCACAGCAATGCCTGTACCCGTTCATACATCGACTGTTCCTCCAACATCAACACAGACTGCGACACTGATACCGACTGCAACGCCGACCGAGATACCAACGGAGATACCGACCGAGATACCAACGACGACATCAACGGCAACATCGACAAGTACACCAACCTCGGTTGCTACATCCACCACGACGGCGACAGGAACAGCCACATCGACGGCAACAGCCTCACCAACATTCACAGCGACAGCCTCGCCAACATTGACAGCAACATCAACACCCGCGCCGTTGGAGAGAGTCGCTTGTCTAACCGCTACTTCGGGCGATGTTGTGATAGATGCCATGCACTATCAGGATAATGGAGATGGCTCTCATACGCTCACCTATCGGATTACCAACAATGGCAGCAACAACATTCAAAGAATCGGATTTGATACCAGTGGGCGGACACAACATGGTCCTGCGAATCGAAGCTATTACACAGGCGACTTAGGACGATATAGGGTCCGCTGGCGAACCCGACGTTCGTTTACGGGCATGATTTATAACAGCCGTGTTCGCGATTTCAATAGCGGTGCAGCCGATATATTTAACATTACATTGCGTCAATTTGATCCGGCAAAGACAGCGAGAGTCTATGTCTACTCAAGAGGACGCACCAGAAGTATTGTTGACTTTGTTTGGGCAAATGGTGCGTGCGCACAGATTGCAACAGTGGTACCAACCGTGACGGCAACGGCGACACCGCTCTCTCCACAATTAGCAAAACCCACGTCAACACAAACACCCGCACCGACAAACACACCTACTTCGACACCAGAGACGCAACTCATCAATGCCTGTATTTCAGCAACAGCGGGTAATTATCTCTTTGAGGGGTTGGGTTATCAGCCTAATGACGATGGCTCGCACACACTGCACTATCGGATTACCAATCATGGTATAAAGACACCACGACTTTTCGCCTTTGAGAAAGGGGAGCAAACATTTGTCGAGCCAACCCATAAAAGTCTCTACAAGGGCGAATTAGGGACTTATCGAGTACGATGGCAGCTCAGAAGTCGTCGGCACTTCTTTCCAAGTCTCATCTATCGGAGTTCAATCCGCACCTTTGCCAATGGTCAACAGGATACGTTCTCGATGACCGTCAATGGGTTTGACCCGACAGAGACAATTCGTATACAAACCTACGCTGGGTGGCGTTCACAGCGTATTGCGCGCCTAACATGGGCGGATGGTATGTGCGATCTGTCACAGACGGTTTCAACAACGCCAACCCCTGTGCCAACCCTAATGCCAACCCCTGAAGGCAAGTGGCTCGATTTGAATATCGAGACCAGCGCATGGCGCATTACACCCAACAAAACCGTGACCTTGACAATTTCGGCCTATATCAGCCCTGCCGTTTCGTTGGCATCTACACCGGAAATTAAGTTTATCT
>JBCCFC010001011.1:0-5167 GCA_039029935.1 Chloroflexota bacterium | reverse complement strand
TATTCTCTGGCGGAACCCCATCAAGTTTTGTTGGCTTTCGCCTTGGTTTTCGTTTATATTCATGTACGATACTATCGTACATCTTTTCCTTTTTAGGAAATTTCTCTTGACCTACTTTCCCCATTTGTCCAAAGTCCAATCTATTTGAAACACCGCCAAGCGTTGTTTGCCTACCTACCGCCGCAGGGACCGAAGGGGACGCCATGATTGATAGCTGGGCGCAGAAGGGTGTTGCTCACTTCACGCGCTTGGGTGCAGAGGTAGAGGCAGTCCGTGTGTGGGATCGCAATACGGCCAACGACGCGGCTATGGCCGAGCGCATTGCCAATGCCAATTTTGTCTATCTCTCTGGTGGTAAGCCTGACTATCTCTATAACACGCTTAAAGATACACTGGCATGGGAGGCGATTTTGGGTGTGCTCAATAATGGCGGGCTGTTGGCGGGTTGTAGTGCCGGGGCCATGATTCAAGGAGCCGTCTTTGCGGGGTTCCCTAAAAAGAATGAAGGCTTTGGGTTGTGGCCGAATATCAATGTTATTCCTCATTTTGATGAGATTCCACTGACACGCATCGTGCGCATGTTGGGGGACCAGAATATCACGACGGTGGGCGTGGATGGGTATACGGCTTTGGTGAAAAAAGAGGATGAGTATCGTGTGATTGGTAAAGGTGGTGTAACGATTTGGACGAATGAGGGCAAAGTTCGCTATACGGAAGGTCCATTGCCGGAGGGTGTTTTGGCAGACGGCTGACTTTGATTTGAATTTTATAGCCCAAAACACGAATTTGCTTATGTCTGCACCAATTTTAGGTACGAAGCTTTACAGCCTCCCATTATATCAAAAGATTATCCCACGGCCCCGTCTACTCGAACGGTTAGATCAAGGGCTGCATAGGAAGTTGACCCTCATCTCCGCGCCTGCTGGCTTTGGCAAAACCACGTTGGTCAGCGCATGGATTGCGGATTTATAGCGTAAGATGCGCAGTTTGCCAGATGATTTGGCAGACAACGATGATAGCGTCAATCAAATCGCGTGGCTATCGCTAGATGAAGGTGACAACGATCCCACACGCTTTCTGACATATCTTGTGACTGCTTTACAGATGCTTGTACCAGAGATTGGGCGAGACATTTTGACTACCCTGCAATCTCCGCAGTCACCACCCGCCGAAGCGATTCTGACGGCATTGTTCAACGAAATTGCAGCAACTTCAAATATCCCCTTACACCCAATGGGCACCCCGTGCGGAATAGAAGTTACGCCTTGTTCTGGATGATTACCATGTACTTCACACCAAGCTCGTTGACGACGTCTTCACCTTTCTGATTGATTATATGCCGCCGCAAATGCATCTGTTCATCACTACACGCGAGGACGCGCCGCTGCCGTTGGTACACTATCGTGTCCGCGGTCAATTAACAGAACTGCGAGCCGCTGATTTGCGCTTTAATGTGGTCGAGGCATTCGAAGCCATGTGCGATTCATCAGCTAAAAAATCCTATTTGTGAAAGAAAGCCCAGCCGATCAAAAGCCTGCGTATGACCGCAAATCTTATGCTCGTCAAAATAGTAAATCGTCATTCCTGAAATAGTGAATGATTGCCCCGTTGCTGGCAATTGGGGTAAGTCGCCACGATGGGTTCCCGACATGATCCAGCTTGCAACGACCTTCTCATTCTCCTCAATCATCTCTTGGATATCAAAGCACAGATCAGGAAATGCGTTTCGAGAATACAGCACTCGTTCGATCAACGTCTCAATATCGAGTGTTTGCCCCTCCCATGGGTCGCCCGGATCACTTCGTACTTCATAGTTAGGTGCGACAAGCGTTTCAATCTGGCTAAAGTCTCCACTGTTCCACACTTGATCCATAAATGTTTGCAGCACTTGCTTATTATTTTCGTTTATCATTTATCCTCTCCGTCATATTTTGCTATATCTGTCGAATCTTGGGTCAGTTGAGCATTCTGAGCTTGATATGCAGTTCAATTTCGACATAGCCATCTTGCCTGATATCATTCAGATAGTGTTCCATAGATGGATAATCCTCTGGTTCAAATCCGCTTACAGGTAGCCAGCCAGTATACATCTGCATATATGCCTTTGATGTCCCCTGTGGGTCCCCTATATAGGTCGCAACCACATATTTACCGCTCGGAATCACCGATTTCCAAAAGGGTGCTTTCACCTCGACATCTGGCGCCATCACCATCATGGCATCATAGCGACATTTATCAATGGGCGTAATGAGCGGGTTGTCATGACAGAGGGCAAAACGTTGCTGAACGTTTGTAGCAATGCCATTTGCCACTGCCCACATACTCAGCGTATCCCATGCGTTCATCATGCCTGCAATTTCATACCCAGAGGACGAGGAATAACAGCAAACCTTTTTTTCTTCAATGTCCCGAATCTCGATATTCTTCAACCCCTGCGTCTCCACCTTTTCAGAACTGAATGACACAGCCCCATTGTACAGGGCGCAGGGGTCAAAGTCTTTTCCATATTTGCTTTTGATTTTTCCAATCTTGCTGTTTTTAAGATTATCTGGCTGGCGAATCTGGCTGGGTGTCACCCCAAAATATAATTTAAATGCTTTTGAGAAGTTTGCGGATGAAGAGAAGCCTGTAGTAAGCGCGATTTCGGTCATGCTCATCTCACGTTGATAGAGGACAAGGGAAATCGCCTTTTCAAGACGCACTCTGTGTACATAGTCATTGACTGTTTCATTCATCAAGGCGTGGAAAATGCGATGAAAGTGATAGCTCGAAAAAATGGCTTTCTTGTGCAATTTCGTCCAACCGGATGGGTCGATGCAAATTTCCTCTGATAAATTGCAGAGCGCGGTTAATCCTGTCGCGGTAAATCATCTCAGTCGTTTTCACAGCCAATACACCTTGAATTCTGTTGAGCAGCTTATATAATATCAGGGTTAGTGTTCCGTCCCTATTTGTGTCAGACCCCTTTGACACAAATAGGGACGGAACACTAACTTTTATTCAAGTTTCAGACATGTTTTTGTGTTCAGAGCAGCCCTTACGCCGCCGGACTCACTATTACCACATCCGTCGTCATCTGCCCTTCCTCACAAACCAATGCAACGCCGCCGCCATCCAGCGGTTGAATCGCATCCGTTACGTCGATCAGCAACTCATCGTTGACATAGCCTTGTAGCCGATTGCCTGTGACTTGCAATGTGAGATTATAGGTCTCGTCATATTCCCAAGCACAAGCAACCTCAGCCAACACAGTATCTCCATCCAACGCTTTCACCAAACAGAGCTTGTTGTTGGGCGAAAGCAGCAGCGCGTAGTAGCGACGCAAACCTTGCACCCGTGCACCAAGTCCTCCCGCTCGGAGCATATGTGGTTTGAGTTCGGCACGGACACGGTAGTCGGTCCAATCACGTGCGCCTTGGATGAGTAAGCCGCGCCCTTCGTTTTGCGTCATGCGGAAAGTACCAAACATGCTCAACATGACGGCAGGATCAAGCTCCATCTTCTTAGCGATTTTGGTAAACAGCTCGTAGAAGGTGAACCAATTTTTGTCATCAAAGCCATAAATCCACGCCCTGCGCCACATGTCACCCAATCGTGATTTTCCTTCGTGGCCTTCGATTCTGCCCAGCTTGACGTTGGGTGCGCCATCCCATGTCAGAAAGTCGAGATAGACGGTTCCGCCAGTGACGGTGTTGCTGCTGATTTCGACACCGACTTTGGCGATGGGTGCGCCTAATGTATCCGGAATCTGCCAGTTGAGCGGTTGGGTTGTGCCGGGGTCAAGCGCAATCTCTGGGCCACGAATCATAAAGAGTGCATCGTCTGGCCCATAGGCTTGGATATAGAGAGCGGCGGTCACAGGCGTGGCATTGGTGGCATCGGCTTCTACGGCAGTTCGTACAGTCTGGCCGCTGTACAATGTAGGGCAGGCCAGCAGCGGATAGACCATATTGCTTTCAAAGTAGAGGGCGGCTTCTTTGGAGGGGATAAAGGTGTCCGTGCCGACGCGGGCCATGCGACCGGGTGCGATTTTGTTAAAATGCATGGCAAGGCTACGTGTTCCACTTTGGCTATGCCCGACGACATTTTCGACCTGCGCCACACCTTTGGTCTCAACACCCTCTTCGGTCATGAATCCTTGGACCGAGCCGGGCAATTCAAAGTGATAGCGTGCGCCATCTTTGGGGGCTAAGGGTTCCTCACCCGCCAAGGCACGTCCCATGTTGGCAAGTTCCAGTGTGATTGTACCCGCGTCGGTGATGACTGAGCCACCATCGGCAGATGGACGATAGAGGCGATCCGCAACAGGCGTGCGCCAGTCTGGTCCCGCATCAATGGTCGCCAGTCCATTTTTGATGCCAAGCAGACAGCCCAGGTTGCCCGAATTGCAGTCTGTGTCCCAACCCGATGTGTTGACAATCATCAGCGACTTTTGGAAATCATCGTCACCGTAGAGCAGCCCAAGGATAATCAAGCCGTGATTGGGCATGATGTGGACACCACCGCCATACTTGTCGGGACCATAATTAGCGGCCAGCCATTCACGCCCTTTGCGCCAATCGGGTTCAGCGGCATGTTGCTCGCGTAGCTCGTTGACCATGCGATAGAGGGTTGAGTCTTTGGGGATAAACGATGTGCCGACATCAATCAAGGTGTTAATGTCATTTTCGACAAACGCCTGAGCCTCCATCGCGGCAAGGACCTGCGCACCATAGACAGACTCCCCATCGTGGCTGACACTGCCTGCCCGTTTCGCAAACTCAGCCGCTAATGCCGGATCGCCGGGGGCAACCATCGCCCAGCCATCAATGAAGATTTGCGCCCCAATCTGTTCGGCCACCACTTTGCTGTTGAGCGCAATCGAGCCGCTTTCTGGCGCAGTATAGCCCGCTTTGAGCCGTAGGTATGCGGTATGCTCCGTGGAGTTGCCCATACCACCCCACCACAAACCCGTTTTCTCCTCGACCAGATAATTGAGCCATGTCTGGCCGATCTGCGCCGAGGTTAGGTCGCGTGTATTGCCATAATCCCAGCAATTCCCGCAACCAGAGGTAGAAGGGAGAAACTTTCGCGAATAGAGCAAGGGTTCTGATGCGTATAAGGGTCATATAGGATTATAAAGAGGATGTTTCAAGAGTACAAAGCTGAAAGAATAAGAAGAAAATTT
>JBCCFC010001010.1:0-5170 GCA_039029935.1 Chloroflexota bacterium | reverse complement strand
CCACAATTTTCACAAAACTTGGTAAAACAAAAAATTCTATTGGACCACTCTAGGAAACCTCGACACATCAATTATATAAAAACGCAAAAGAGCAAAATTTGGGAAAGATAGGTAAATTGTGGCATAGTGGGTGTTATCGTGTGAATACAAGCCTTTTGGTTTGTCGTATAGATTTTGGGGGAGGCAATAATGAGCCAGCCAAGTATTGGTTCAGATATTTTAACATTGGATGAAGTCGCCACTTATCTACGTTTACCAGAGGATATGGTTGAGCAAGAGGCAAAAAGTGGGCTAATTCCTGGACGTAAAATTGGTGATACATGGCGTTTTCTCCGCAATGCGGTTGATGCATGGTTGTGGGGAGCAGGAATCAATCATCCCAATATATCTGCACCCGCTGATGAACATGAGAAGCAAGATGCGATTTCTTCCCGTCTCGAAGAAGAATTATCGCAATTACACTTTTTAAGGGATGACGAGCTGTGGAGAGCGGCAGAGTCCCAATTGCCACTCGAAGCCAGCACCAGAATGCAGACACTCATCTCCAAACTACAAGCATCTTATCTAACCAAGGATGAACAAGACGAAGCAGATGCGTTAGCATATCGCGCACAGAGGAATATGCTTGTACGGGCACAGTCCGCAGTAATTCTACAAGATCGTGGACATGATATTTCGCGTTTAAAGCCTCAAAAAGTTAAACAAAAAAGCAAGTTAACACATTAAGCTGTGATATGAGTCAAACATCAATTTCATCTACCCTAAGAAGTACAGTGTCAGAAAAATCAAACTATTTATGTAGCTATTGCAAAACTGCCGAAGAAGTTGTGGGGACACATTTTACGATTGATCATATTCTACCTGAGTCAATGGGTGGACCAACAACAATCGATAATCTTTGTTTGGCTTGTTGGGATTGTAATCTTGCCAAAAGTAACCGAATAATGGCAAAGGATATGATAACAGGCCAAACGGTGCGATTATTCGACCCAAATCAGCAATTGTGGGAGGAGCATTTTGAATGGAACCAAAACGGTTTAATCATTATGGGATTGACATCCATAGGCCGAGCGACTGTTGATGCTATAAAACTCAATCGCCCGCCTTTGGTGCGCTCACGAAGATTGTGGATTAAGTTTGGGTTACATCCGCCAAATTTGTAAATCATACATGACTCTGCTGAAAAAAGTCCGACTTCTGTAGAATTGGGTGATTTCTACGACTGGTGAGAAGTCGGACTTTTGGGCAATTTTGACCTTTTTGCAGCAGAGTCATACATATAGCAGGTTGGCTACCTGCGTCACAGATAATCAATCTGTGTTACTGGTTTATACTTTCCTATTCAATCAAAAAAGAGGTATGTGGGATTCACAAGCCACGTACCTCTTTTTTTAATGTCTAACCAAACGTTAGCGAATTCGCATTACCTAGCGTGTAATCATCGGCAAGAAGACAATAAAGCTTGGCGTCCGTGACAGCGCAGCCTGTTGTGCCTGAATCTGCACGGGACCATAGTCCACCTGTGTACCATCGTTCTCTGTCTCGACCAACCAGTAGTGGTAGTTGACGCCAGCCAGCGCACTGCCATCGACAAAGAGATATTCGCCACCGTTGAAGCCTTGTGCATCAATCAGAGCAGGTGTGACCTGCACCGCATTGGCACGGTCGCTTGAAGTGCTGCGGTAGAGGTCGAAACCACTGGTGTCAATCTCTGCGCCTGTCACCCAGCGTACCTCCACACCATAGGCGGTGTTGGCAGCGGTGAAGCTCAACAACTCAATCGCCGTTGGATTACCGACACCCCCGATTTCAAAGGTAGTTGGCTCGGTGTCCGTGTTGTTCTCTGGCGTTGGGTCTGGCGTGTCACTGCTGATGGTGACGACGTTCTCAATGTCTGCCCCTGCCAGATTCGGGTCTGTGTCAATCTCCAGCACGATTTCGCCGGATGCACCTGCGGCCAGCTCTGCAATGGTCCAGATAAGTGTCAGGCTACCGTCGCCATTGACGACTGGTACAGGATTATCCAACGCAGGGTTTTCGCTCACGATCTGGTTAAGCAGTGTACCCAATGGTAGGTCTTCCTGAATCTCGACGTTGAAGGCCGTTGTTGGGCCGCTGTTGGTATAGACAATGGTGTAGAAGAGTTCTTCACCCGCTGTCGCTGGGTCAACACTGTCGCTCTTGACAATTTCGAGGTCTGCACTTGCGCCTGTGTAGTGACTCATGTCGCTGTCACTCACGCTTGTGCCGGGCTGCCCTACCACATCCGCAGTGACGGTAGCCGTGTTCTCATACGCTGTCTCTCCTGCTGTACCATTGGCTGTACAGGTCATTGACTCACCTGATGCCAGCGATGTCTGTGGACAGGTGATAGCGCCTTCTTGGTCATCGTTTAGGACAATGTTTTCCAAGTCAGCATCACCGACGTTGGTGACAACATAGACCCAGTTTACAGGGTCGCCCGCTGGAATCACAGGACCTGGTGCATCGTCTGCATCCTCACCATTGGTACTCTTCTCGACATCAATGGCTGCATCCTGTGGTACGATACCCGCATCTACGGTGTCAATGTCTTCGCCAACACCCAAGGGGAAGGTTGCCGTCTGACCCGTGGTTGGGTCAGGATCACTATCCAGTGCATCATCGCCCCCTTGGTCTTGTGGGCTAAAGGCAAAGCCATCTGGCGATGTGAAGACCACATAGTAGTCATCGGCTGGCAAGTCTTCAAAGAGATATGCACCGTTTGCGCCTGTGGTTGTTGAGTCAACTGGGTTGCCATCGCCATCAAAGAGTTCAACGTCTACACCACCAACACCTGGCTCATCTGGGTCTTGGATACCATCGCCATCCAAGTCGCTCCAAACGGTGTCACCAATGCTACCCAATGGTGTCAAGCCCGCATCAACATCTTCCACATCATCGCCAGGATTGACCGTGATAGGGTCTGTTGTGCCTGTCACTGGATTTGGATCGCTGTCAACCGTATCATCCCCACCCTGATCTTGTGGGCTAAAGTCTGTGCCCTCTGGCTCCTCAAAGACCACTGTGTACATGCCTTGTGGGACATTGGGGAAGGTGTAGTTACCATCATCGTCCGTTGTCGTCTGGTTGACCGGATTGTTATTGTCGTCAAAGAGTGTAACTGTTACATTTGGTACGCCTGGCTCGTCTGGGTCTTGGATGCCATCACCATCTTGGTCGTCAAAGACTTCACCGCTAATCGAGCCACGTCCAATGACACCTGCATCGACAGTCTCATCATTTTCACCGGAATCCAGTGTAACTGGATCGCTTGTACCCGTTGTTGGATTCACGTCACTATCAGTTGTATCATCACCACCCTGGTCCTTATCGGTGAAGACAAAGCCGTCTGGCAATGTCACAACCACAAAGTAATCTCCCGGTTCCAAGTTGAAAAATCCATAAATCCCACCATCTGCTGTTACATCTGTTTCCAACACAACCGTTGGCGAAATGGTACTATAGAGTTCGACCGTTACACCGTCTACACCCGGTTCACCGGGGTCCTGCACACCATCGCTGTCCAAGTCTTCCCAGACAAAGTTACCCAAGCTGGCGCCGCGTACGAGACCCGCATCCCAGTCGAGGTCCGTCTCACCAACACCCAAGGCGATGGTTTCAGTTGTGCCTGTTGTACCGTTGCCATCAGGGATAGCATCACTGTCCGCCGCATCGTCCGGCCCCTGATCGGGTGCAGTGAATGAATAGCCATTTGGCAGCGTAAATGTCACTTTGTAAGGACCCGCCGCTAAAGGTGTAAAGAGATAGAGTCCATCGGCATCGGTTGTCGCCTGTTGCAGGAATGTACCTGCATCGGTGAATAATTCAACCTTGACATCTTCCACACCAGGTTCGCCATCATCCTGAATACCATTACCGTTGAGGTCTTCCCAGACGTAATTACCAATCGTGCCTGGTTTACTTAACAGCTTATCGACAAAACCTGCATCAATCGTGTCGTCATACTGCCCCGCTTCAACATTGATCAAATCTGAACGACCACTGCTGGGGTTTGCATCACTATCCCGACTATCATCGTCGCCTTCATCTTTGATGGTAAACTCTGTATCCAAGTCTGGTGGAATAAAGCGCACACGGTATTGACCCGCATCCAGACCACCAAAGCGATATGCACCTGTGCCATCGGTCACGGTCGAGTCAAGTACCTCACCCAGCAAGTTGAGCAACTCCACCTGAATGCCTGGGAAGCCTGGCTCACCAGCATCCTGAATGCCGTCAATATTGACATCGGCCCAAACAGAACTGCCGATGGACGCAAATGGTGGGTCATCTGGACCTGGTGTGCGATACCATGCATTGTCGGTGGTGGTCTGAATTTGTGTGTTGGTTCCGTCAATGTAGACTTCTGGTGTACCAATATTTTCGATACCATTGGGTGCTACATCCGCCGGCACATCCAAGAAACAGGTGTATGTGCCGTTGACTGGAACAACCACTGGCAAACCACATTCACCAGTTAAGTCAACAATGGGATCAAACACATTGTCATTCAACTTGTTCCAGAGCAAGGCAACATCGCCTGTGTTTTCTAAAATATAAGCAAAGGTAATGGTTTCGCTAATGTTGACCAACGCGGCATCTGCGAGTGAATTGGCATCTTGATCATTGACTGTTTTTGTAAATGTGTAAGCGGGGGTTGGGTCTTGAGCATGGACTGTGTTGCTGGGGAATGTGGCAAAAATGAGGGATGCAATGAGCGCAAGGGCAAGCCATGCACGTGTTGATTGATTGTATGATTGGTTATGTGAGTCGTGTGTTCTCCTCCATGCATTCGCCAGCGAGTGTGCATCTCGCTGTTGATTTACATGGGATGTTTGATCTGCGTACATCAATTTCAAAATCCTTTGTTGAGTGTGTTGGCTATACAATCTGCCACCAGTTTTTTCGATAGATTTCACGATTGAAGCAAATAGTGAAGTCTGTGGAAGCATAAAAAAGTGCTGAAGTTTAAGTTCCTTACCAGAAAGGTGACAAAGTTCTATATAGCCTAAATTGTACATAAAAATCAAATTTCTCTTTTGTATACCCAGCTTAATAATGATTGCGCAATCATGCATCTACGACAAATGAATGAGAAATCCGAAAAAAGTGTACTACAAATATTTGATTATCATTCTGACAAAAAGCT
>JBCCFC010001009.1:0-5178 GCA_039029935.1 Chloroflexota bacterium | reverse complement strand
GTGCAGTTCAGTGCGATCCTCGCCTTCGTCGGCGGCTCCATCGAGGTGGCCCGGCGCCACAACACCCGGCAGGCGCGCGCGGCCCAAGGCTTCGCCCAAGCAATAGTGAACACCTTTGCCAAAGGTCAACGTGCTGGTTGCGTTCCCTCTGTGCATGTCAAATGTCTCTGGCTCTGGGAAGACAGATGTGTCACGCCCTGCCGCTGCCAACCACAGATAGAGCTTGGCCCCCTCTGGCAGATCAACCCCACCCAATGTTGTTGCACGTTTTGTCATCCGTCGCCATACCGTCACGGATGTATCATAGCGCAACGTCTCATTCACCGCACTGGGAATCAACGTCGGGTCATCCACCAATGTTTGCCAGCGGTTGCGGTCGGTGAGCAGAGTCCGAAGCAGGTTGCCAATCAGATAGTGTGTGGTTTCATGTCCAGCCAATGTGAGCGAGAAGAGAATCGACACAATCTCACCAATCTCCAATTTCTCTGGGGCCTCATCATGGATAGCAAGCAGTGCGCCCGTGAAATCATCCGCACGCTCCTCGGCGGGTACACGCTGTTTCTCGGCCACAAATTCACGCAGAAAACTTCGATAGGCCACCAGCCCCTTGGCGTTCTCCACCTGTTCCGCTGGCTCTGGACGGCCAAAGGTCAGGCTGGCACGGTCGCCACACCAATCCTTGAGCTGCATCCAATGTTCTTCTGGGATGCCGAGCAATTCAAAGACGACGGTCGCTGGTAGCGGGAAGGCCAGGGCGGAAACGATATCAAAGGGCTGCGTTTCATCAATCTCGCTCAGTAAATTGTCCACAATTTCACGAATCTTTGGCTCCATGGCGCGGACACGGCGTGGTGTGAAGGCACGCACGGTCGGGTTGCGCAACCGCCGATGGGCAGGCGGGTCAAGGCTGACCATTGACGGCTGCGGCTTGTAGCCATCCTCGCGCAGAATTTGTACCGCCGTTGGGTCGAGCGGAACCAACGGTAACTGTGCTGCTGCTGCCGAATAGGTGTCATGGTCGAGAAAGACAGTCGCAATATCTTCATAGCGGGTAACGACATAATAATCAATAGAGGGTGCATAAAAGATAGGCGAATCCGCTGGCACGGTTTCCAGCACATTCATTGGGTTTGCCAAAAACTTGTCTGAAAATGGATCAAATCCCTCATGGATTGGACATTTTGCGGTCATTTATTGCTCCTCTTTTGGTAGTGGCGTAAACCCAAAGTCAGTGTCAGGCAGTGTCAATACTGTCTCTACCCCACCCAATTCGGCCAATCGTTGTGCTTGGTCAGCGTGAGCCTGTGCATTCGCCGCTTCTGGGTCTATAATATTTCGTAATTCACTTTCGCATAGTTGGCAAATATGAGCATGATCTGGGTCCTGTCCCAAATCACTTAGTTCACGTGGATCATCGACCATGTTAAATAACTGCGGTGGGTGTCCGATGTAATAAACATATTTCCAATCGCCCATACGAATCATGTAAAAGCCATTGGACAGACCATCATGGATTTCACTAAACACCACACGGTCAACATGTGGTTGTTGGATGATATCAAAGAGCGAATCGCCTGGTAATTGTTGATCGTGCCGATTGAGCGTTTCACCAACAGATGCAACAATGGTCGGGTAGCTGTCTACCAACGAAATTGGTGTGTCAATCACGACACCGCTGGGGATACCCTCACCACTCATAATGAAGGGGATGCCCACCGAATCTTCATACATCGACATCTTGGTCCATTGTCCATGATTGCCCAGCATATCCCCATGATCGCTGGTGTAAATCACCCGCGTCTCCTCGGCCAATCCACATTCCTGTAGCGTCTTCAGCACCTGTCCAATATTATCATCCAAAAACGTACAGAGCGCATAGTAGGATGCACGAGCGATGGCGATGGTTTGGTCGGTGAAGTATGGATCGTAGTGATAGAAGTTGTAGAATTCCTGCATGAAGGGGTGGGTGGGACGCTGGTCGGGTGCATAGGCATAGGGTGGCTCAATCAAATTTGGATGGATTTTCGGATCATAGAGGGCATAGAATTCCTCCGGCGCATAGAGCGGATAGTGTGGGCAGACAAACGACAGAAATAGCACCCAAGGCTTTTCTGTATTCTCGTCGGCGCGTTCCTCCAGCCACCTCTTTGCTGCCCGCGTAATCCGGCGATCATAGTCCGTATAGCTTGACTCGCCAGGGCCAATTTGCTCGGCGTATTCACGCGCCTCGCGTGCATAGGAGGGTAGCTTATCCCGCAGCAACCCCTTCACCCAGCCCACACCATTGACAATATGCATGGGCAGAATCTCCTCGCTAAAGCCATTACGCTCATGCAATTCCCGAAAATGCAGCTTGCCGATTGACGTGACTCGATGTCCCACATCACGCAGCCGATGCCCCCAACTTTGGTGCCCCAGACCAGCGTGATAGCCATCATAGGGCTGTGTGCTGCCCCACGTCCGTAGTTGATGGACATATTGCCCGGTGGCAAGGCTGGCACGTGTGGGCACACACATCGGGCAGGGCGTATACGCATTGGTGAACCGAGTGCCACTGGCGGCTAGACGGTCGAGATTTGGGGTTTGCACAACGCTGTTGCCATAGCATCCCAGAACGGAGGGTGTGTGTTCATCTGAGATGATGTAGAGTAGATTTTGTGGTTTCATGATGGCTCCATCATCAGAAGTTCGACTTTTATCAAAAGTCGAACTTCTAACTTCTAATAGAGTTTCGAGACAGAGAGATTGGTCCAATGAAATCAAAAAATCCTTTTTTTCGTTTCATTGGACCAATCTAAATTTACGACAATCTCTGTACCAACGCAGCCACTGCCTCACCAATCTCATGCGGTGAATCCTCTTGGATGAAGTGCAGCCCCTTGACCGTAACCTCCTCTTGGTTGGGCCATGTGCGACAGAATTCGCGTTGCGGCCCTGTCAGGATTGTCCCCGGTTTGGCGTTGATAAAAAGTTTGGGGGTGTCACACGTTTGTAACCACTTACTATAGGTATCGACAATGGCGACGACATCAGCGGGTTCGCCCGCTAATGGAATTTCACGCGGCCAAGTTAACGTCGGGCGGCGAGATTCACCTGCCTCCAGATAGGGCTGTCGGTAGGTGTTCATCTCCTCATCGGTCAGTGTACGCATAATGCTGGCGGGCAAAATTCGTTCGATAAAGAAATTGCGATTGAGTACCAAGTCCTCGCCCTTCTCCGAGCGCATCCCCATAAATGGACCACGCGCTGGTTCCGGCCAATCATCCCACGACACGGGACAGACAATGGCCTCCATATAAGCAATGGCTTTGATGCGCTCTGGATTATGATAGGCCCAGTTGAAGCCCAGTGCCGATCCCCAGTCATGAACAACCAAGGTGATGTTTCTACCCATATCGGGGACAACGCCATCCAGCCATGCCGACAGATAGCGATAGTGATCGACAAAACGATACATCGGTGTCTCGCCATCTTGGGCTGGGATTTTGCCCGACTGCCCCATGCCAATTAGGTCCGGTGCCAGACAACGGGCGTGTGGTTCCAGATGTGGCATGATGTTGCGCCATAGGAACGATGAGGTGGGATTGCCATGTAGAAAGATGACGGTATTTTCGGACCCATCGCCTGACCCCGTATCAATGTAGGCCATTTCGCTATCAAGCACAGACACTCGTTTGAGTGTGTATGGACTGGTTGGCGAGATGGTTTGTGTTGCGTCGCTCATGATATTCTCCTGCTGCTCAAAACGTGAATAAGATGGTGGTCTTTATAGCAGGTTGGGCGGGTCTTGTCAAACTGTATGATTGGAGCCTATGTATTTGACATGAAAGAAAACATGTACTATTCTACCTATCAAACCAATTTCATCATTTATAATAGTAAACAACGGATGGTGTGGAAAAAAATGACAAACAAACATCAAACTGATTCAACCGAACAGGCTACTGATGCATTGAGAAAATCGGAGGAATCGGTCAATGAGGATACTGACACCGCTGGCGAGGATGTCAAAAAGGATGTATTGAAGGCCGATTATGATAGCCCTTGGAAAGAAAGTCTTGAGGACTTTGAAGAGTTTATCCTATTCTACGTCCCCGAACTGTATGATTTTATTGATTGGACCAAGCAGCCTGAGTTTTTGGACAAAGAATTTCAGCAGATTGCGGGGGATGCGACCACTGGCCGTCGTTATGCCGACAAACTGGTACGAGTCTGGACCACAGACGGCGACCCGTTGCATGTATTAAATCACATCGAAATACAAGGGGCACGTGAAACCAATTTTGAAGAGCGCATGTATATTTATCATTACCGTATTTATGATAAATACCGCATTCCTGTTGTGTCGATTGCCATCTTGACCGATGATGATCCTAGCTGGAAGCCCACCATATACAAAACAGAACAGTGGGGCTGTCGAGTCGAATTTGAATTTCTGACCAAGAAACTGCTCGATTACAAAAGCAAATGGGCCGAATTGGAAAAGAATCCCAATCCATTTGCTGTGGTGACGATGGCGAATCTCAAAACGATGGATACACGAGATGACCATGAGGAACGTCTACGCTGGAAAGTGTGGATGGTGCGTGAGTTGTATAAACGTGGTATCAAGGACGAAAAGATTGTCCGACTGGTGCGCTTGGTTGACTGGATGATGGCGTTGCCAAAACCATTACAGGAAAAGTTTGAAATTGAGTGGGATACAATTGAGGAGGAACATAACATGATGTATATGATGGATATCGAACGAAAAGGTTACGACCGAGGCATCATTGATGGTGTTAAACAAGGCATAGAGCTCGTTGAACAAGAGCGTCAGGCAGCGATTGAAAAAGTTTTGGAAACGCGTCGTCAAACGATTTTGCAACTATTGCATCATCGCTTTGAGATCGAAGAATACTTGGATCTGACGATTCAGATTCGTTTACAAACCATCGAAGATGAAGACGAACTCAAACAACTCATTAATCATGTCATGGATATCACAGAGGCTGTTCATATTTTCGATCATATGCCAGTCAAAAATGAGTCGTGATTGTATGTAGACATCATTCATTATTTGACACATGTAATCCCACCTTTGGGCGGTGATGGGAAATCGTTTGTATATACCGTCACCGCCTGAAGGTTTTGCCTCAACTATTGGGGAATAAATCTATAACCTCATTATGTCAAATC